>NZ_JAMYRK010000126.1:0-6890 GCF_040321335.1 Mesorhizobium sp. M0437 | reverse complement strand
GTCCTCGAATGGCATCCCGAACCTCCCGGCGCAAAGCGCGCCAAACTGTTCGCGATGTCCTCGCACACCTGTTCGCGATGTCTCCGGTCCAAACACCCCCTTGAGGGGGAGATGGCCGGCAGGCCAGAGGGGGGGTGCTGTCCCTCCAGCGTTTGAAGGATTTTGTACCTGAAGCGCACGCGCTCCAGCTGGACTCACCCCATCCGCCCGCGTGCTGCCACCGGCAGCGTTTCCAGCACCTTGTCGCCTTCGATCAGATGCACCTCGTCGAACAGGTTGGTGACGACGCAGCAATGGTCGGGCACGACGCGCACGCGCTCGCCGATGCGAAGCTCGGCGCCGCCTGACAGCGTGACGTTGCCGTGCTCTTCGCTGAGGCTGGTCACCCTTGCGCCTGAAATGCCCAGCAGCTCACCGAAATCGGCGAGCCCCAGTGTGTCGCTGGACAGGGCCTTGCTGCCGGCGTCGAGGATCGCGCGTGTCGGCGTTGGGTGGCTGACCACCGTCGACAGCACCGTCAGTGCGCAATCGTCGAGGCTGCCGACGCCTTTGGCGACCTGGTAGCGGTCGAGATAGATGTAGGTGCCGGGCCGGTATTCGGTAACGACGCTGTGCTCGCCGGAACGCCACATATCGGGTGTGCCGCCGCTGGAGATGCGCTCGCAAGCAAGGCCGGCTGCGGCAAGTGCTTGCCGCGCTTCGGCGAGCCACGCCTCGGTCTCGGCGGCGCGGCCGGCCCCCGGGTAGGTCATCAAGCCGCCGAAGACGAGCCCCCGAACCTTGTCGATCTCGCTCGCCAGCGCGACTGCCTCGCCGGCCGACTGCACACCGCAGCGGCCCATGCCGGTGTCGCATTCGACCAGCACCGGCAGGCGGTGGCCGGGATCGGCAAAGGTGGCGGCAAGCCCCATCAGCGTGTCCATGCTGTCCGTTGTCACCGACAGGGTTACGCGGCCGTGCAGCGCCTTGAGGCGCTCCAGCTTGGCCCGCCCGACGATATTGTAGGGCAGAAAGATGTCGGTCAGTCCGGCATCGGCCATGACCTCGGCCTCGCCGATCTTCTGGCAGGTGATGCCGACGGCGCCCGCCGCGATCTGCTTCTTTGCCCAGTAGGGCAGCTTGTGGGTCTTGACGTGCGGCCTGAGCTTCAGCCCGTGCCGGTCGGCATGGGCCTGCGCCCGCGCGATATTGGCTTCGGCGCGGTCGGCATCGATCAGGATCGCCGGCGTATCGAGGTCGTCTATGCTGCGCATGGTCTCACCATCGGAAAATTGGTTGACCTTATGGCCCTGATCGGACCGCATGTCATGGGGCCAGCGACAGCAGTTTGCATCGACACCGGATGGACGTTCGGCTATTGCGGTTTGAGCAATTCCAGGAAAAGTGTGAAACGGTTTTCCGTCCGGAATTGCGTCCAAAAAAAGATCGAGCGGTTCGGCGTTTCCGTGAAACGATGAACCGTTCTAGCGCTCGCAAAGCGACGGGAAGGAACCACGATCATGAAACGCTCCGCCATCAACGACATCATCCGCGACGCCGACGCCTTCATCCGCTCGTTCGGCTACATCATGCCGCCCTTCGCCTACTGGTCGCCGGAAGAGATGAAGGCGCGCCGGCAGGATTCGTCGGCAATCTTCTCGTCGCGGCTTGGCTGGGACATCACCGACTACGGCCAGGAGAAATTCGACGAGCTCGGCCTGTTCCTGTTCACCGTTCGCAACGGCCGCTACGAGGACATGAAGAAGGGCATGGGCATGCTTTATGCCGAAAAAATCATGATCTCGCGCAAGGATCAGCTGTCGCCGATGCACCGCCACAACATCAAGGCCGAGGACATCATCAACCGTGGCGGCGGCAAGCTGGTGCTGGAGCTGTTCATGCATGATCGCGATGGCGGCATCGATCCGAAGGCCGAAGTATCGGTGCCTGTCGACGGAACCATCCACAGACTACCTGCGGGTGGGCTCCTGAAGCTCGACCCAGGCCAGAGCGTCACCTTGCTGCCGGGCGTCTGGCACGCCTTCTGGGCCGAGGGCAAGGACGTGCTGATCGGCGAGGTTTCGACCGTCAACGACGATCTCACCGACAACGTCTTCCGCGAACCAATCGGCCGCTTCGCGGACATCGACGAGGACACAGCACCGCTGCACCTGCTGGTGTCCGATTATGAGAAGTGGGTGGGATAGGGGAGGGTGGCATTTGAACCGGGGTTCATGAGAGGGGCTCATCAGGTTCGTCGGCGCCGCCCCTCATTGCCCTGCCGGGCATTTCTCCCCGTATAGTGACGGGGAGAAAGACGCTATCGCAGATGGTTTCGCAAACTGGCAGCGTTGCGGAATAGTGGTCGACATTGCGTCTATCTCCCTTCTCCCCGTCACTATACGGGGAGAAGGTGCCGGCAGGCGGATGAGGGGCAGCACCGATGCTTCTCGCTAGCTGCGCCTGTTCGGCAACTGCTACCGCGCATGCTTGTCGGCCCTGCGGTTGCCGAGCAGCAGCTTGCGTTCGAGATGCGCCCGTAGCTCGCCGTAGTAAGCCGTCAGGAACGCGCGTGCGTCATGGGCTTGGGGTGCCGCGCCGATCTTGCGTCCGATCGTTTCGGCCACTGTCCGCAGGGCGAAATAGTCATCGCGGCGCAGCACCTCCTCCAGCTTGTGGAGTTCGGCAATCCCGTAGGCATCGAGCTGGGCGTGGCTGAACCGGAAGGCGCCGGCCGCTGGATCCTGTCGTGCCGACAGGTCTTCAAGCAAGGCGCGCTTCGGCGCCTCTACCACCCAGGTCCCCGCCAACAGATCACCGATCCGCATGCGGTCGCGATTGAACAGCGGGAACAAGGCAAACAGCAGCGTCCACACCAGTCCGAACACCGTCGTCAGCGTGTCGGCGAGGTCGGTCCCGCTGCGTCCAGTGATGATCGACAGCGGCAGGAACACCTCGATCTCGCGCATCAGGTTGCGGGCGATGACCTGGTCGATCGACAGGCCGTCTCCGCTGCGCGACGCGACCCGGATGCCGACGATCCGCTTGCCGGGCGTAGCCGCGCGCCGGCCCGCTTCGAAAACGATGAAGTAGGCGTTGCGCAGAAAGAAGATCAGGATGATCCAGACGACGAAGAGCGGCTGAAATCCCTCGCTGCCAAGGCCTCCCACCCCGAATAGCGCGACGATCGTGATCACGATTGCCGCCACGGCGATGAACACGATGTCGAGCAGGAAGGCGGAAGCCCGCGTGCCGGCGTCGGCCAACTTTATCCGGAGATCGACGCCTTCGGGCGTGATCAGCGGCCGTATAGCCGCGAAGGCGGCGCGTTTAACGATCGCCATGCCGCACCGCCCGGAACAGGTAGAAATAACCGATCCACAGCACCAGCATGCCCCCGCCAATGCCGTAGCGCGTGACGTCGCTGGTGATGGTCTGCCTGCCAATGCCCTCGAGCAGCCCGGCAAACAGCAGCATGACCGAGACCCCGACCATGGCGTTCGCGGCGATGCGTCCGGCGCGAGCCGCTGCCGCCATGCGTGTCAATTCGCCGGGAAAGGCGATGCTGGTGCCGATGCGCATGCCCGCCGCGCCGGCCAAAGAGATTGCGAACAATTCGGTGGTGCCGTGGATGGCCAGCCAGCCGCCGAGCTCCATGCCAAGCCCCTTGGACCAATAGACTTGGAACAACGCCCCGATCATGCAGCCGTTGTACAGCATCAGCAGCACCGTCGGCACCGCGAAGGCGAAGCCAAGGGCGAAGGCCAGGATTGCGACCTGGACGTTGTGCGTGAACAGATAGGCGGCAAAGCCTGAGAGAAAGCCATTGTCGCCATCATAAAGCATGCCTCGCAGCAGCTCGGCCGAGGTGTCGGGGCCGCGGCCTCCTGCCAGGCCGGGCGGGATGATCGCGTCGAACCAGCTCTTGTCGGATGCCACCAGCCAGGCGCCTGCACCAATGCCGATCACCATCAGCGCGACCGACGCCAATGTCTCGCGCCACAGGTCGCGAATGGCTTCGGGCCAGTCATGCAGGAAGAAATCGGCGAGGCGCTGCCGCAGCCCGCGGCGCGCGCCGTAGAGATAGAAATAACCGCGCAGCGACAGCGCTTCGAGATAGCCGACCAGCGCATTATCGAGCGATGTCGCGCGCGCCACCGATAGGGAAGACAGCGCCGATCGATAGAGCAGCGGCAGCGACAGCAGCTCCTCTTCGGAAAGCGTCCGCGGCGCACGCTTCTCGACACGCGCCAGCAGCGCCTCGAATGCCTTCCAGTCGGCCTCGCGCTCGCGGCGGAAGCTGGCCAGCGACTGGCGTACCGCGTCGCCGCGCTCCGCATTGCCGCGTACCGGCGCCGTCACAGCAAATCCTCCTGCTTGAACTGCAGATAGCGCTCGACCAGCGCCGGACCGAGCCGGTTGTGGTCGGCTTCGATCACATGCGCCCCAAGCAGGCGCAGCCGGCCGATGACGACCTGCCTTTCGCGCAAGAGCCCTCCGGCAACGACCGCGCGGGCAACATCCTCGCCGGAGCGTGGCGGCAGGTCGGCCAGGCTCTCCAGTTCGGTGTCCTTCATCATCATGAACAGCACGAGATGCCGTTCGGTGAGCCGGCCCACGGTGCGCAGCATCAATTCCGCACTGATCGGATCGACGAAATCGGTGAAGATGATGAGCAGCGAGCGGCGGTCGAGCCGCGCCGCCAGCGTCGTCAATGCCAGCGTGAAATTGGTCTCCTCGCTGGAGTAGTCGATCTCGGCGGCCCGTTTCTGGATCATCGCAAAGCTGGCGGCGCCGCGCACCGCGCCGCTCGAAACGCGCGGCCTTGCATCGAAGCCGAACAGGCTGACCATGTCACCGCCCTTCAGCGCGATGAATGCCGACAGCAGGGCGGCCGTCACCGCCCGGTCCACCTTCGGCACCCCGTCGACCGGTTCGCACATCAGGCGTCCGCTGTCGATGGCCAGCACGATGTTGTTGTTCTCCTCGATGCGGAACTCGCGCGCCAACAGCTTGCCGTGGCGGGCGCTGCGCTTCCAGTCGATCATCCGCCGGCCCATGCCCGGCTGGTAGTCCTTGAGCGCGTCGAACTCGCGGCCTTGACCGGCGCGGCGCTGCGCATGGCCTTCGGCAAGCGCCGCATGTTGCAGCAGCGTGATCGCCTCGCCGCGGGCGCTGCTGACGTCGGGCAGCACCGCAACCTTGCTTTCCACCGGCAGCACGACCTGGTTCCAGACCAGCCCGAACGGCCCGCGCCAGCGCACCCAGAGACGGTCGAAGCTGGCGACGCCGCGCCGCAGCGCCTGGAAGCGGAGGTTGAGCGACCCGCCTCCGGCGATTGGCAGCAAGGCGCCGCCGCTGCCGTCCACCGGCGCCAGACGTGCATCGTGGCCGACGCGAGCCTCCGCGGCGCACGGCCCCGAGTGACGGGCGGTGATTTGCACGCTGAACTCGCCGCCGACACCGGCCTGCTGCGGCGCATCGATGCTGGCATTCAGCGATGCCCGTCCGCGTCCGGCCGCGGCATCCACCGCCAGGAAGGCAAGCAGCAGGCAACTCCACAGCAATCCCAGATACCAGAACGACGGCAATGCCAGCGCGACCAGGAAGGCCGGCACCGCGCCGGCCGCAGCTGCCCATACCGCTCGGCCGCTGGGATAGATCAACGTGGTGCTTCCGTCTGGTCGACCAGGTCGGAGACGATCTGCTCGACCAGCCGGCCATCGATCTGTGCGGCAGGCGAAAGGATGACGCGATGACGCAGCGCCGGCACCGCCAGCGCCTTGACATCGTCGGGGATCACATAGGCGCGTCCGTCCAGCGCCGCCCGGGCACGCGCCGCCCGCGCCAGCATGGCGCCGGCGCGCGGACTGGCCCCGACCTCCAGATCGGCATTTTCGCGCGTAGCCCGAACCAGCGCCGCTATGTAGCCGACGACATCGTCGACAAGGGTGACGGAGCCGACGACTTCAAGGGCCTCCTGCAGCGTTTCGCGATCCGTCTGCGCCTCGATGCCATATTGCGCGATGTCGTGCGAGGCGGAGCCGCCGCCATGATGGACGATGATGGCTCGTTCTTCCTCGGGGCCGGGATAGCTGACGCGGTGCTTGAACAGGAAGCGGTCGAGCTGCGCCTCCGGCAGCGGATAGACGCCCTGGTGCTCGATCGGATTCTGGGTCGCGACGACCATGAAATTGCGGCCGAGCGAATGCGTGGTGCCGTCGAAGGTGACCGCATGCTCCTGCATCGCCTCGAGCAGTGCGGCCTGCGTCTTGGGCGGCGTGCGGTTGATTTCGTCGGCAAGCAGGAGATCGCAGAAGATCGGGCCGCGCGTCAGCGTGAACTGCCCGGTCTGGAAGTTGTAGATGTTCGACCCGACGATATCGCCGGGCATCAGGTCCGGCGTGAACTGGATCCGCCCGTAGGCGATCCCAAGCGCCTGGGCGAAGCAGCGCGCGGTCATGGTCTTGGCCGTGCCCGGAGGACCTTCCAGCAGGATATGCCCGCCCGCAAACAAGGCGGTCAGCATCAGGTCGACCGTATCGTGCTGCCCGGTGATCGCCTTGGCCACTTCTTCCCTGATCCGTGTCGCCAGGGCCTTCACATCATCGACGTTCACCGAGCCTCCTTGCCGTCCAGTCATGCAGCCGTTCTGCTGCCTGTTGCATCTGCGTCAGATTCTTCGCCTCGCCGGCCGCTTGCGAGCGCGTCGTGAAGCCGCCGGCTTGCTCCTTATCGCGAGAGTCGAGCCAGTGGTCGAGCGCTTTGCCTTGCAACCCTTGCGGTGCGCCGAGCAGCGCGCCGGCGCGCACCCGCATCAAGGCCGCATAGCGGCCTCCCAGCTCGTCCAGCCGGCCGGCACGCCGCATGAGCATCGCCGTCGTATCGACCAGCGCACGCTTGCCGAAGGC
>NZ_JAMYRK010000125.1:0-7110 GCF_040321335.1 Mesorhizobium sp. M0437 | reverse complement strand
CGTCTCCCCAAAGAAAGCTTGACCCCAGCACTCCGGTGCTCAGGTTCTCCTGGCTGCCGGATGCGCACGTCTGCGGTCTTCACCGGATGCGTACTACGATCCTGACAGAAGAACCCTCTCTGTGTGGTTCGTCGCCAGCCGTAAACGGTACGAGTTTGAGGGGGTACCGCCGGAAACCTTTGCCGCGTTCCGGGCCGCGTTCGCCAAGGGCCGCTATTTCCACGACCACATCCGCAACAATTTCCGCTATCGTCTGGTTGCGAGCGATAGCGACCCGGGATGACTTGACCTCTCCGTGTCACCGGCGGTTGGTAGACGCTTTGCCGCTGTTGCGCTTAGGGTCGCTTACGGTCGACGCTCACTTGGCAAAGCCCCCCCTCGCATCCCCGCGCCTGGTGGAAAGCGCTTGATCGGTCCCGCCGTCCTGGCAGTGCGGCGGGACTTTTTTGCGGTCCAGGTGAAGCACCGGGCACGAGAAGCTTCGGTGCCCAGCAAATCCTTCCCCTCGTACGATATCGCAAGATCGGCCGAATCCGATCCGGTGCTATCGTGCGCTCCCTTGTGCTATGGGTGTAGGCGAGGACGGTCATGGCGACCACTCTCCTTACCTCTTTCTCCGAAATCCCAATCACGCTGGCGCGCTGAAGGTTTCAAGGTCAGTTTCCCGCCGGAGCTTGATTAGCTGAACTATTGCTCGACCGGAAGCGGCTCGTGCTGCGGCTCAGCGTGGTGGAACACCTGTCCAAGATCGCGCGCGTCGAACGTTTGCCCGCAGACTGGGCAGTAGACAAAGTGCTTCTATTCGTCATCCACCGGCCCGTCATGCGGCTTGCCTTCGTAGCCGGTGGCGATGTTGTCGGTTCTGATCCTCGTCATTCATCCGCAACGCAACCGTCGGCTATCGGTTTCCGTGCGGAATCACCTTCCGTTCACTCTGGCTAATATAAGCTTTGTACCTACAAGGATTGGTAAGAGTGCTGCTGATCCCTGACCAGCCTGTTCACGGCAATTCTTATACGAACGATCTTTGCCCTTAAGTGCAGGCTGCGGCTAAGATAGCGCCCGACCCGAGGGCGCTGCCGTGCCTCCTCAATAGCCGAATCATGGGTTACATTAGGCTTATCTTATATGATGGCGCAAGCGAAGCTGCGTAGCCGGGAGCAACGCGTAAGCCTCGCCAGCGCGATGCCTTCTGGCGCAGCACCGCCAAGACAATTCTCGTTCAACTGTCCGAATCAGGAATTGCACCCAGGCTCACCGAACAAGAAGTTGGCGCGCTTCTTCATGCTGTCTTAGGCGATATAGCCACCCGGAGTGCTGCGAAACTTGCACAATGGCATCGGCTCACGACGAACAATTCCGCGTGGAGACACCCCAGGGCTCCGCAAGCGTAGCACTGCATCCGTCGAATGCAAGGTTTCTCAATAGCGGATGAAAGGTCCGCGTTCGTCGGAATCATGCGCGCGAATGTACTCTCGGGCGGGATACGGTTCCGCCTCGACTGACAGGGAGCGCATTGGTCATTCGGCCCATCTCGCCTTTTGTCGCGGCGGCAAAGACGGCCGGGGCATTTTGGCAGCGCTCATCACTGATAGAGGAACGGCGGCACCCCGTTTCGCCCGATATCAGGGAACGATATCGCCCCCCATGCATTAGAAACTGATGGACACTATGGAACCCCACGGGATAGCGGCAGATATTTTGACATCGGAAGTTGCCAATACCAGGCGGCGCATCCACCGGACCGAGCTCGCGCTTCAACGCACTGAAGAAATGCTGGCCGAGAATCTCGCGCTGCGCAGCAGGATACGAACTGCGGTCGAGGCCGCAGACCGCTTGTTGAAGATCGATCGTCCCAGCTTTGAAGGGCGTCGCCCAGATTGAACTAGGCCGTCGCTTCATTCGTCGCGCCCCACCGGCTACCGGCGCCACCACTCGCGCTCGAGCACGGCGGCAATCATGTCCACAGACGGCGAGCGCGGCTCATCGTGGGCGGACTGGTGCTCGGCCAGGAACCGATCGTCCATGCGGCCGATGGCTTCAGCGACGTGGGCCAGCGATTGGTCGATCCAGACCGCGGCGGAACGATCGGTCGCCGTCATGCCGACGGCTCGGTGTCGGGGTGCTCGGGGCGGCGGTGGGTATTGGTACATCATGTGTTTGTGCTGTCGTCAACGCATTCGGGTCCGCATTTGGCATTATCGGGTGCTCTCTTCACGGCAATGGGGTGATCTCGTCCCCGCATGGCCTCTTCGGTGCGGACCGATTTCGGGAAGGGAGATTGAGGTGCGACCGGCCGGAATCAGGCGCAAAGCGGGCGCCAGCTTAATCCCTCCATATACCTCATCAGCTGTTCAGCATCGCAGCATTGGTGAGCTACGCGGGCACGCTCGCGCTGGCGCCTTGCAGAAGACTTGCCTTTGGGTGATCACCTGTCATCCCTCATGACCAGGGAGGAAGCAGAACAGGGTGTTCGCTACTTTTGCACAAAATGGGCTGAAGAGCGCGGGGATCTTGATCAGCCAGAGAATCCGAGATGTTCCGATTTCTTTTCTTGGCTTGAGCAGAAGTCGCCGGGCCACTTGAAATTCCGAAGCAGTACTTCGGTGCGGGGCGACGTCGAGCGATGGTTCATCGACGAATTCAAGCAAGGTTGGCGCCACTAGCAAGCGATTTCCGGAGAAGCCAGTGCCGTGCTTCGGGCCACCTTCCGCGATCACGCCATACCCATCTCACTTGCCTCCTGCGGCGGGAGACCCCAATCCCGCCTTCGGTCTTCCAAGACCTTCGTGCCTCCCAACGGCAATGGCCGGACTCACCGTACGCCTTCTGCGATCGAGCGTCCGCAACGGGTCGCAAATGTTGCCATTCGTCTCATCGAGGGGAACGAGCAAGTAGCGCTATGGGCGGACGCTTAGCTTCGAGGTCTTGAACGTCTCGAAATGTCACGGAAGTAGACCGTCCGCAGTCAGGTCGAAACTATCAGGCGAGGACACGGCCGATAGCTATGAAGCCGCCTTGCTGGAAGCGCCCTCCCCTTCACATGACGCTCGCCGCGTGGGAGGCGATTATTGTTCTATCCCGGGCCGGACCAGCTGGATTGCCCGTACAGCGCCCCCAAAGAGCGCTGTAGTATAGGCGAAGGCTGGCGCGAGAAGATTGCGCCGAGGATCTCGGTGCGCCGCTTCGGCGCCTGTCTGATGGAGAGCCGCGCGCCTAATGCGTGGCTCACTTTCCTCTTTTTCTTTCCGCCTGCCAGCGCCAGGCGTGCGCGCCAAGGGGCAGGCGCGGCAAGCCGCTTGTCCAGCCGTCAAAAAAACGGCTTTCGGCCGGCGGCCGAACCTTCCGTTTTTCCGCCGTCACGACCGCTTGACCCGCACGCCTGTAGCCGGTGGGCGGGCTGCGCTCTCCCCCTCTGGCCGAGCAAATGCCGGGGCATTTACTCGACCAGAAGGGCGAGGCTTCGCCCCAACGGGAGAATGTGAATCAGCGCCGAAGGTTGACCCTTGGCCATTGCTGTGTAACCCCTAGATTGCAGCCGATTCATCCTATGGCAGCATTTGACCTGACATCGCACAATGTCCGGCGGTCTGTATGCCAATCAGCAACCAGCTCGATGATCCCCAGCACACTCCAAGCACCCGACCTCCCGGCAAACGTTCACAAAGTCGACGAGGACGCGCTGCTGGACATTGTGCAACGGCAAGCGGCCCGGTACTTCTGGGAAGGCGCACATCCCGTCAGCGGCCTTGCCCGAGATCGACAGAAGACCACCGGTGCTCCGGCCAACGATCTCGTGGCGATCGGTGGTTCTGGTTTCGGTATGTTGGCCATCATCGTTGCGGTTGAACGCGGATGGATCGATCGCACGGCAGCATTAAGCCGATTGCAGGGAATGCTGGATTTCCTGGAAAGCTCGCAGCGTTATCACGGCGTGTTCCCGCATTTCATCAATGGCCGCACTGGTGCGACAATTCCGTTCCGACGCAAGGACGACGGCGCTGATCTGGTCGAAACCACTTTCCTGTTTCAAGGTCTGATTTGCGCCCGTGAATATTTCGCCGGGATGGCAACCGAGGAAGCGCGCCTTCGCGAGTGTGTAAACGCGCTGTTGTCATAGGCCGAATGGAACTGGTTCACACGTGGGGCTCGGCAACTTATGTGCCACTGGAGCCCGAACCACGGCTGGGCGATGGACAGCCCGATCACGGGTTGGAACGAATGCCTGCTCACTTTCGTGCTGGCGGCGGGATCAGCGCGCCACCCGATCGATCCGGGGATCTATCATGAAGGCTTTGCGGGTGGACCCGACTTTCGAAACGGGCGCGACCATTACGGGATCGTCCTGCCGTTGGGAATGAATTCTGGTGGTCCGCTTTTCTTTTCGCACTATTCCTTCTGCGGGCTCGATCCGCGAAGCCTAAGCGACCGATACGCCGACTACTGGCAACAGAACCTCCGTCATACGCAGATCAATTATTGGCATTGCGTCCGCAATCCCCATAACCATTTGGGATACGGCCCTGATTGCTGGGGTCTGACCGCGAGCCATGGGCCGCGAGGGTACGTCGCGAGTGCACCTGACAGAGACTTTGGCGTGATCACTCCGTCCGCTGCCCTGTCGAGTTTCCCTTATGCTCCGGCGGAAGCGATGTGCGCGCTACGTGGTTTCCTGACCAAGCCGCGAAACCGCATATGGGGCCGCTTTGGCTTTGTCGACGCGTTTTGCGAATATCGCAACTGGTACTCCCGAACCTATCTGGCGATCAATCAGGGGCCGATCATCGCGATGATCGAGAACCATCGTACAGGGCTGCTGTGGAAGCTGTTCATGGGCACGCCGGAGGTGCGCAGGGGCTTGGCGAGGCTGGGCTTCACCAGCCAGCGTCTGGACAACATCAACGTATGCACAGGTCGAGAGCTGCCGCGGACATAGTCCATGGGGTGGATTCTTCCCTGAGTGATCGTCTGGCAGGTCCACTCGGTTCGCGATGCGCTTCCCCGCCGCGTCGTAGTTGCGGCGCGGAGTGAGAAATGTCAGGGAATAGTCGCGAGAAAGTCTAAGCGTTGAACCTAAACGCTACCATGTATTCCAAAATGCCATAGCATAGATAGCAGTACCGATAAACAACACAGTCGACATTCTCATGAATAGCTGAAATGAAAAATAATCTTTCATCGCGGCCTCCTTTGTTTTCTTGATTTTTTGTGGCCAACAGATCACCATATCACAAAACGAATGCGCTTTGGTAATTTATTTCCAGAGTTTATAGCGCAGGTCTAGATCAAGCAGCCGACCGTTCGCAGCCGCAAATCGAAGTCGGTTTCGTTAGATCGCCCGGTTTGATTGCCTCTCGATTCGACGATACTCGCTCGCCCTTCAACTTTGAGCTGATCGCACCGCAAAGAGCTCGTCTGCGCGTGCCAGGCGTCCATGGCAGGGCGCGTGGTGACACCGGAGGGCACCCCCTATCCGGATCGACCGCGATCTTCTCACCCGGATGGTCGAATCCCGCGGCTGGGCCGGACGACATCGGGCGTTAGCTGCTTCTGTTCATAGTCTACATCCGCGACAATCGCGCTCGCTCGAGGCTGCTGCTGTGATCTATCGTCCCCACTAAGCGGCGCGGGCTACCGACCAGCGTCTGTTCTTTGGCGTACTGGCGACATTGGCGTATCGGCCGGCGAAGGTCGCCTCAGGGTCAAAGGCGTGAATTTGACGACATCACGGTCTCAATCAGCGCGGATAGAGATTTCAGTTTCAACGGAAACGGGAAGCTGAAATAGCTGGCGGAATTGCCGGTGCAATGAAAGAACCAGCGCAGCGAATTTTCAGCCAGGTCCAGGCGAAAGACGGAATTCGGCATTGGGCGAACCGCGTGCGCACCAGCCGCCGCGCCGCCGGATTGTGGAACCTCTCGCGGATGGTTTTACAACAAACACCAAGGCCATCAGAAAGCAGGAAGTCGTTGATCGCTGGGGTGATTGTTTCTGAATTACTTTGGGGTGGTCCCGCACCGCCATCGTTGTCGATCCTCACCCTGTCGACCAAGTAGTCCGGCGAATAGAGGCGTCACGTCGGCGCGTCCAGGGCGGCAACAAGCTTGGTATGCCTCGTCTGAAGTCAAGGCTCCGCAGCCGATCCAGCGCTTATTGCTTTACGGCGCTGCATGCGGTGGTGAGCGGCTTTTATAAATAGGGTTACTTACAACGCCTTCCCACAGGCGAAGCTGGGTTGAACGGAGGGTTGCCGATCAGACACTCTCCAATTTTGGGGCGAGAATAAAATCGAAAATGGGCTCGGGCTGGTCAGGCTTTAGCTCTGGCAAGAAAACCCGGGAAGTTACGGCCGCTTCGGCATATTCTGCAAGCGCGGCAGGTGTCATCCCGAGTGCAGTCTCAAAGTGCCGGCTCGGCACCGTCACCACCTGACGAAAAAGCGCGGCAGCTCTTGTCGCGTGGCGCACGGCAGCGACCCGCTTTCCCTCGCGTATTTTTACCCCGGCCGCCGCCAATAGGATCAATCCCTTGAAGAACAGGCGGTGCTGGGTGCTTCGTTTCGCAGCGTGCCAAAGAGACTCCCAAGCCTCATGGGCTTCCCAGTAATAGCCGTGATTGAAAAGGTCGATTCCCCATCGAAAGACATCCGAGCCTAACGCTTCCGCAAGGGGGACGGTCACGGGATCGTTTCGGTAGCTATGGCCCAAGGGGTCACGTACCGGATGCGGATGTTTGCCAGGCAGGTACGCATAGGTCGGAAGATTCTTTTCGGGCAGCAAGCGAGGACGAGACATCGGCCTAGCAAGCATGAAAAGCGCGTTGTGGCAATTCATGTCACATGGGAACTGCCATTCGTCAGAGCTGAGGCCTTGAATGGGGTGGGTTCCGGTTTCGGGAGATTTCGCTCCCAATTCCTCACTGCCAATTATGCGAGTTTCAAGCACAAATCATGAACATAGGATGACGGGGTATTGGGTTCGAATTCGCAGCCAGGGGTCAGGTTTGCGCCTGATGCACGAACATGAAGTAATCGCGGAAGCGGTGGCCACCTGAGATGTGGCGGCGATGTTCGAACATCTGGCCGGCTGGCTGTCCTCCGATAGGATGAAG
>NZ_JAMYRK010000124.1:0-7189 GCF_040321335.1 Mesorhizobium sp. M0437 | reverse complement strand
ATCGTGCCGATCGCCATGGAAGAGAAGCTGCGCTTCGCCATCCGTGAAGGCGGCCGCACCGTCGGTGCCGGCATCGTCGTCACCATCACAGAGTAGTCGCCGGCGCTGCCGGTTGAGATCGGATGCAAAGGGGCGGTCTTCGGGCCGCCCTTTTGATTCTGATATTCTGGCAATGGATTAACCGCATTGCTTCAAATCCTGTTGCAAGCGCCTCTGCCATAACTAGTATAGGTTGCATCGAGGGGGGCTGCCCGAATGGTTCCATGGCGCCGTTTGCATAGTCAGGCATGGTGGTCGCTAGGGCTGATCTGCCTGGTGTCGTTGCTTGCCATGGGCCACGCTGCCTTCGCAGCGGATGCAAAGAAATCCACGCCGGAAAAATCCGCGCCGGATTTCGGCCCGACGATGCGGTTCGTCGTCGTGCGCAGCAGCGCGCCGGGCTGCGAGCCGACCTGTCCGGAATGGATATCGGCGGAAGGCTCGATAGAAGCCGGCACGCCGGCCCTGTTCAAACGCGCGCTGAAAGCGCTTGGCGGCCGAAAGCTGCCGATCGTCGCCGATTCCCCCGGCGGCAATGTCGAAGCGGCGCTGACACTTGGTCGCCTGATCCGCAAGAACAAGCTCGATATCGCCGTCGGCAAAACCCGCTTCGTCGGCTGTCTGCCAGATGTGAAGAACTGCAAGGAAAACGACGGCAAGAGCGCCCGTTATTTTGGCAATGCTTATGCCGATGGCGCCATCTGCAATTCCGCCTGTCCGTTGATGTTTTCCGGCGGCATCCGGCGCGTGGTAGGCGAATGGGCCTTTCTCGGCGTCCATCAGATCACCACGACCTATATCCGGACGAAATTGCTGTACCGCACCACCTACCGCATGGTGAAGGGCAAGAAGAAGATTCTCAGCACCAAGGTCGTCAGCCGGAAGAACGCCGGCAGCTACAAGACCTATGAGATGAACAAGCCGCTGGAGCGGAAGCTGGCGGCCTATCTGAAGGAGATGGGCGTCGGCCTGGGTGTGCTCGAGACCATGAAAAGCACACCGGCCAGCGGTATCCAGCAATTGGCTCCCTACGACATGCTGCAAATGAATCTCGTCACCAGCCGGGATGCCGTCGACCTGCTGACCGCGCCAATCCTATGCACGTCCGATCCGTTGCCGGCGAGTTGCAGGGAGGTGCCGGCGCCGGCGAATATCACGAAGCCGGCCGGCAAAGTGGTGGCGAAAGCCGAGCCTGCACCCGCAGGGCTCGAAACCCCGCGGCCGAAGGAGGTCGCAGACATGCGCTTCGTCCTGGTCCGCGGCAGCAACCCGCTTTGCAATCCCAACTGCCCGGAATGGATCTCGGCCGAAGGCGCGATTGCGCCTCAGACCCCGCAGAAGCTGCGCCAGTTGCTCGCCATGCTTGGCAACCGACGGCTGCCGGTGGTGGTCAGCTCACAAGGAGGCGACCTGTTCAGTGCTCTGGCGGTGGGGCGACTTATCCACGAAAAGAAGCTCGACATCGCCGTCGCCCGCACCGATTTCGTTGGCTGCGACCCGGGAGAGTGGAGTTGCTTGGCTAAAGAGGGCGCCTATGCCGGCCTGACCGTCGATTCGGGAGCGGCATGCGATTCGGCCTGCGCGCTCATGCTTGCCGGCGGCGTCAGACGGTTTGTCGGTCCGCAAGCGCGGCTCGGCATGTACCTGATGGGACAGCAGCAGATAATTAAGACCTATCTCGAGGACATGGCGATTGGTCCCGGTCTGTTCGCCGCGCTCGAGCAGCGCTCGGTCGAGCGCCAGCTCGAACCAGACCTAATGCTGAAGGTTGGACTGACGACGGGGCCGCAATCGGTGGACGCGCTGACGGGCGCCACCATCTGCAAGTCGTCGCCGAAGCCCGACAACTGCCGCGTTCTGCCGTCCGCCAGCGCCGAGGCAGAGACGCCGGCGAAGCTTTAGCGCAACCTTGCACTGGCCATCGAGGCAGGTTGAGCGGCGCTCGATGTTTCCGCTATCGTCCAGCGCGGTTGAAGACCAGCATCGGAGGGATCGCGAATGGGCCAGGATGTCCCGACATTGTTTGAATGGGCCGGCGGCACCGAAGCGCTGAACCGCCTGACCCAAACCTTCTACGACAACGTCTCTCGGGATCCCATCGTCGGGCCGGTGTTCAAACACATGTCGCCGGATCATCCCGCTCACGTCGCGGCTTTCATCGGCGAAATTTTTGGTGGACCGAAAACCTACAGCGAAAAGCACGGCGGCCATCGCGAGATGGTGATGCACCATCTCGGCAAGCATCTGACCGAGGAGCAGCGCCGGCGCTGGATCAACCTTCTCGCCGACGCCGCCGACGAGGTCGGGCTGCCTGACGATCCCGAATTCCGCTCGGCCTTCATGGCCTATGTCGAATGGGGATCGCGGCTGGCCAAGATGAACTCCAACAAGGGCCCGACCTGCGACCCCGAGAGCGAACCAATGCCGGCCTGGGGTTGGGGGGTGCCGGGCGGCCCCTACAAGCCCTCTTCGGGAGACTGACCGGGCACGAATCGGTCGAAAACTCCGCCGGCCAGGAAAACGGGTGGCTATGAAGGTCTCCGTCCTCCAGGCTAACGGCTTAAAGTCGCCGTCGAATGGCGGGGGCATATTTGAAAACCGGAGGCTTTGCGATGAGATCGGAAGGCAAGAAAAATTCAGACAGCGTCTCTGACAGCAACCGCGGAATCCGAAATCCGTTTGGCGTCATGGACGTCCCCACTCCCGACGACGAGGAGGTGTCGGCGTTCGCCGCCGGCTTGAAACTGGAGGGAACTCCAAGCGATGAAAATGCAGAGGCATGGGGCACCGACCGCGACCGCGACCGCAACGACACCATCGAAGGCAGCTGGTCCAGCCGATGGAACGGCGGTGCCGATCCCACGATCCCGGGCGATAGCAAGCATAAATGGAAGTCCGGCCGGGGCGAGGTGAAGACGGCGGGAGAGAGGGTTTACCTGCTGTTCGATTGGCATGATGGCGTGCGCAAGGGGCTCATCGATGCGCGGCGCCAGGGTGCGAAAGGGCTGGTTGGAAAAAATGTCAATCTGACCGACCCGAAAATCGTGCGTCCCTGGGTCGGCTTAATCGTCAGCAATCAACGGATCGACGGGAAATGGCCGGGAGGACGCCTGGACTTTCGAAGATGAAGGCCGGGTAGCGCACGTCGCTCTTTACAGAGCGCGCGGAAGCTTTTAGGAAGCGCCTGCTGCGCCGACATGCGCATACGGGCATAGCTCAGTTGGTAGAGCGGCGGTCTCCAAAACCGCAGGTCGTAGGTTCGAGCCCTGCTGCCCGTGCCATTCTTTGAATGGATACCTAAAACGATTCTTTTGCAGTGCGGCCTTTGAAAATCGGCTTGTGACTTGCCATATGGCACAAGTTGCGGCATAAGGGCCGCATAGCCGGGACGGGACGACTGGATGGTTCCGAGGCGGCGTTTGGCCATAAAGCGGACACTTGCCACTTGCGTGGATCAAGAATCGGTTTTATGTAGACGAGACAGACACGCGACGCGTGGAGCTGGGAAGCCGGCTTTACGCGTCTGATTTGCATGGGCGAAATGATTGCGCTGATTCGGCGCGAACGCACGCTCAAGCGGCACGTCCCGGCCAGCGGGATCATCCAGGAGGCCCGGCCAACGGGTCTTGCAGACAGAGCGGCATATGGCTTCGAAAACCACAAATCCCTTCACCTTTCTCCAGCAGGTTCGCGCGGAGACCGCCAAGGTCACTTGGCCGTCGCGGCGCGAAACGATGATCTCGACGGTGATGGTTCTTGTGTTCGCGGTCATCGCGATGATCTTTTTCTTTACCGCAGACGTGGCCATGGGCTTTGCGGTCGAAAAAATCCTCGGCCTCGGACAGTAAGTCCGGCGATTACGGAGAAGTCTTGAAATGACCGCGCGGTGGTACATCGTCCACGCCTACTCGAACTTTGAAAAGAAGGTCGCCGAGGACATCGAGAACAAGGCCAAGCAGAAGGGCCTGTCCGCCGACATCGAGCAGATCGTGGTGCCGACCGAGAAGGTCGTCGAGATCCGCCGCGGCCGCAAGGTCGATGCCGAGCGCAAGTTCTTTCCGGGCTATGTGCTGCTGAAAGCCAATCTGACCGACGCCGTGTTCTCGCTCGTCAAGAACACGCCGAAGGTCACCGGTTTCTTGGGCGACTCCAAGCCGGTGCCGATCACCGAAGCCGAGGCCCAGCGTATCCTGAACCAGGTTCAGGAGGGCGTCGAGCGGCCGAAGCCGTCGGTGACGTTCGAGATCGGCGAAGCGATCCGCGTTTCGGATGGACCATTCGCGTCCTTCAACGGTTTCGTCCAGGAAGTGGACGAGGAGCGGGCGCGGCTCAAGGTGGAAGTTTCGATCTTCGGGCGCGCTGTGCCGGTCGATCTGGAATTCGGACAGGTCGAGAAGGGCTGATCCGAAATCCCTGCACCGGTTTCGGCGGCAGGGAAGGCGGCGCGGAGATCGCGCGGCCAAAAACGGGTGGGAGGCGAATGCGGCTTTAGCCGGCTGCGCGGACCGCACCACCAGACTGCAACCGCCGGCAAGACCGGCATGAGAAAAGGCAGGAAGAGAGATGGCTAAGAAAATTGCAGGCCAGCTCAAGCTCCAGGTTTCCGCGGGATCGGCCACGCCGTCGCCCCCGATCGGCCCGGCGCTTGGTCAGCGTGGCATCAACATCATGGAGTTCTGCAAGGCGTTCAACGCGCAGACCCAGGAAATGGAAAAGGGCTCGCCGGTTCCGGTCGTCATCACCTACTACCAGGACAAGTCGTTCACCTTCGTCATGAAGACGCCGCCGGTGAGCTACTTCCTGAAGAAGGCTGCCAACCTGAAGTCGGGCTCGAAGGAGCCGGGCAAGGTCAAGGCCGGCACGATCGGCCGCGACAAGGTGCGCGCCATCGCCGAGCAGAAGATGAAGGATCTTAACGCAAACGACGTCGAGGCGGCCATGCGCATGGTCGAGGGCTCCGCCCGCTCGATGGGTCTGGAAGTGGTGGGCTGAGATCATGGCAAAGATTGCAAAGCGTGTATCGAAGACCCGCGAAGGCATCGATCCCAACAAGGCTTACGCTTTGGGTGAGGCGCTGAAGCTGCTCAAGGATCGCTCCTCGGTGAAGTTCGACGAGACGATCGAAGTCGCGATGAACCTCGGCGTCGACCCGCGCCATGCCGACCAGATGGTCCGCGGCGTGGTCAACCTGCCGAACGGCACCGGCCGCAGCGTTCGCGTCGCCGTCTTCGCGCGTGGCGACAAGGCCGAGGAGGCCAAGGCCGCCGGCGCCGACATCGTCGGAGCAGAGGATCTGGTCGACATCGTCCAGAAGGGCACGATCGACTTCGACCGCTGCATCGCCACGCCGGACATGATGCCGCTGGTCGGCCGTCTCGGCAAGGTGCTCGGTCCGCGCGGCATGATGCCGAACCCGAAGGTCGGCACCGTCACCACCGACGTTACCGCCGCCGTCAAGGCATCGAAGGGCGGCGCCGTCGAGTTCCGCGTCGAGAAGGCCGGCATCGTTCACGCCGGCGTCGGCAAGGTCTCGTTCGACGTCAAGGCGCTGGAAGAAAACGTCCGCGCCTTCGCTGACGCGGTGACCAGGGCAAAGCCGGCTGGTGCCAAGGGCAACTACGTCAAGAAGGTGTCGGTCACCTCGACGATGGGCCCGGGCCTCAAGCTCGACGTCTCGACGCTCGCTGCGTCCTGATACGAAACAATTGGATCGGCCGCTAAAACGCTGATCCGTGAAAGAATTCCGGGCCTCCGACCTGTCGGCGGCCCGGTACCGGAAGTCGAAAGGCTTCCGGACATCCTGTCCGAGATTGCAGGCGGCCCCCAAACCTTAGGTGATGTGGGCCTTAATTCATGTGGGCCTGCATGAGACGGGTGAAGACCGGACAAAGGAGCCACAAGCTCCAATGAAAGGTTCGAACCGTGTTTGCCTTTTGTCTGCGCACCGTCCGGCTTCCCGGCAGGTGTGGCGAAAGGGGGCAGGATCCTCGAGCGTCGTTCGGGAGATCCGTTACTGGATGGCCCGGCCGGCAAAAGGCAACCCGACGCCTGTCCTCCGTAGAGGGCAGGGGTCAACTGGAGATAGGCAGTGGACAGAGCGGAAAAACGCGAACTCGTCACGGGCCTGAATGATGCGTTTTCAAGCGCTGGTTCAGTCGTCGTGGCCCACTACGCCGGTATCACCGTCGCGCAAATGAACGACCTTCGGTCGAAAATGCGCGCCGCCGGTGGCACCGTCAAAGTCGCGAAGAACCGTCTCGCCAAAATCGCTCTTCAGGGCACGGACTCCGCATCGATCATCGAGCTGTTCAAGGGACAGACGCTGATCGCCTATTCGGAGGATCCGATTGCGGCGCCGAAGGTCGCGTCCGATTTCGCCAAGGGAAATGACAAGCTCGTCATTCTCGGCGGCGCAATGGGCACCACCTCGCTCAATGCCGACGGTGTAAAGGCACTCGCCACACTTCCGTCGCTCGATGAGCTGCGCGCCAGGCTGGTTGGCATGATCGCCACGCCGGCAACCCGGATCGCCCAGATCGTCAATGCGCCTGCGGCTTCGGTCGCGCGCGTCATCGGCGCTTACGCCCGGAAGGACGAGGCGGCATGAGGCCGTTCCTCGCTATCACAAACACACGTTCGAACCTTATGAAGGAACATTGCAATGGCTGATCTGGCAAAGATCGTAGACGACCTTTCGAAGCTGACCGTCCTCGAGGCGGCCGAGCTGTCGAAGCTTCTTGAAGAAAAGTGGGGCGTTTCCGCCGCTGCTCCGGTGGCGGTTGCCGCTGCCGGCGGCGCTGCGGCCGCTGCTGCTCCGGTCGAGGAAAAGACGGAATTCGACGTCGTCCTCACCGAGGCAGGCGCTCAGAAGATCAACGTCATCAAGGAAGTTCGCGCCATCACCGGTCTTGGCCTCAAGGAAGCCAAGGACCTGGTCGAGGCGGCTCCGAAGCCGGTCAAGGAAGCCGTTTCCAAGGCCGACGCGGACAAGTTCAAGGCCCAGCTGGAAGCAGCCGGCGCCAAGGTCGAACTGAAGTAAGCGTTGAGTACCGGGGGGCGGGGGGGGGCGGGCCGCCCCAGCGTTTGGGGGGGGTGGGGGGGGGGGGTCGGGGTGGGGGGGGGAAACCCGTTTCAGTGGGGGGCCCCCCCG
>NZ_JAMYRK010000123.1:0-7386 GCF_040321335.1 Mesorhizobium sp. M0437 | reverse complement strand
CAAGCGATCGAAAACGACGCAAAACAACCGTTGCAGGCAGGGCGCCGTCCACATATGGATCCTGGGGTCTGCGCCGCGTCGCTTCGCTCCTTGCTCCGCCCCAGGATGACGAGGAGCGGGGTCGCTCACTCTGCTGCCTCTTCGATCTTCTCCATATCGTCGTCCGACAGGCCGAAATGGTGGCCGATCTCGTGGATCAGCACATGGGTGACGATGTCGCCCAGCGTTTCCTCGTTCTCGGCCCAGTAGTCGAGGATGGCGCGACGATAGAGGGTGATGCGGTTCGGCCCCTCGCCGGTCTGCGGATTCCAGCGCTCGGCGATGCCGCGCCCCTCGAACAGGCCGAGCAGGTCGAAGGGCGTTTCCAGCGAAAGGTCGTCCATGATCTCGTCGGTCGGGAATTCGGCGATCTGAATGACGATCTCGCCGGTCAACTTGCGAAAGTCCTCCGGCAGATGGGCATAGGCCTCCAGCGCCAGGAGCTCGATTTCCTCCATCGTTGGCGAAAGCTGGTCGTGCCAGATGCGTGTTTGGTAGATGCGAGCCATGCTTTGTCCTTTGATCCCGGCATATAGGCTTTCAGGCCGGACTCGGCAAATGACGCGGCAGATTCAAGGGCGCAATCTGTCATCCGCTCTGGTCTAGGGATGGCCTTTGCGAGATGATGGACGCCGCCATACCCGAAGCCGAACCTCCATCGTTCTGTCAGAGTCGAGTGTTCAAATGCCATTCAGCAACCAATTCGTCAGAAGCGCTGCAATTTGTGGAGTGTTTGGCGCACTGCTTCTTTTGGTGCTGGTGGTCTTGACCAGTTATCTCGGCAGGAATTCCGAGTTGGTCAGCCTGCTTCGGATGCTTGTCGGCGCCATCATAGGCGTCATGATCGTCTGGCTGGTTTTAGGGATGGCCCGGAAGCGGCCGGGTCGATAACTCACGGGCAGTTCCTGTTTCGTGAACGGCCCGCTAAAATCGGGCAGGAATAAATTCCCCATGACTCCGCTTGACTCTTCATCCTCCCTCTGGAATCTATAGGGAACATAACAGGAACAATTGTGAGTGGAAGCTGACCGTCATGGCGACAAGCGCCGTGGCGCGGGAGACTGTTTTTGCCCTGCGCCGCCAGATCGCGAAGATCGAAGGGACCTTGCCCGAGCGCCTGGAGGCGCCGGCCAGTTCGTCGTTTGACGCGGATGTCCCTCGTCAGAGTCTGACACCCTCTCGGCATCCGACACCCGCTCGGAATCTGACCATTGTCCGGCGCGGCCTCGCCGTGGCGCCGCCCGATGCGTTTTTGCGCACCGGCGCCGAGCGCCTCGATGCTGCGCTGAGCGGCGGCCTGCCGAAGGCGGCGGTGAGCGAGTTTCATGGCGCCGCGACCCGCGATGCCGGGGCCGTTGCCGGTTTTGCCTTGTCGCTCGTCAGCCTGATCCTCAGCCAGGGGCCGCGATTGCCGGTGCTGTGGATCGGCACATCCGAGGTTTTCCGCGAGGCCGGCTTTCCCTATGCCAGGGGGCTTCACGCCTTCTTCGGCATCGAGCCGGAGCAATTGCTGTTTTCCGAGGCGCCAGGGCTGCTCGATGCGCTGTGGATCGCCGAGGAGGCTGCCCGGATGACGGCGCTGGCCGCCGTCATCCTCGAAATCCGCGGCAGCCCGCAGCGGCTTGACCTCACCGCGACGCGGCGGCTGCACGCCCGCGCGCAGAGTGCGGGCCGGCCGCTGTTCCTGCTGCGCCAGGCCGGCGAGCCCGAACCGACGGCAGCGCCCGTCCGCCTCATCCTGTCGGCGGCACCGGCGGCAACGCGTAAGACGCTTGCCGGGCCGCTCGCCGGCTCGATCGGCCGGCCCGCCTTCACCGTCGCCATCGGCAAGAGCTGCACGGCCTTGTCCGGAAAATTCACACTGGAGTGGAACCCCGATGAACGCATATTCGAAGAAAGACGGGGCGAGCAAGGAAGGTCTCAGGAATGGGCCCCAGAACGGCCAAAGAATCCTATCCCTGTGGTTTCCGCATCTCGCCGCCGAGAGGATCCTGCGGCAGCGTCTGGGGCGGTCCTGGCGTTCCCGGCCGTCGGATCACCTGCCGCTGGTGATCAGTCACCGCGACCGGAACGCCCAGCGCATCGCCGCCCTCGACGAGCGGGCCGAGGCGCTTAATCTGAAGCGCGGCATGGGCATAGCCGACGCACGCGCCATGCATCCCTCGATCGACATCGTGGAGGCCGATCCGGAGGCCGACCGGCGCCTGCTCGAAGGCCTCGCCGACTGGTGCGACCGCTATACCCCGCTGGTGGCGCTTGACGGGACCGACGGCCTCTATCTCGACGTCACCGGCTGCACCCATCTTTTCGGCGGCGAACGCTCGATGCTGGACGATATCCTGTCGCGTTTTTTCCATCAGGGCTTCGATGTCCGCGCCGGGCTTGCCGCCACGCCTGGTGCTGCCTGGGCGGCGGCGCGGTTTGCTGGCGACCGCATCGTGCCCGATGGTGAGGAGGAAGCGCTTCTCGCGCCCTTGCCGCTGGCGGCGCTGCGCATCGACCCGGAGGTACGCGCCAGCCTCGAAAGCGTCGGCCTGCGCACGGCGGGCGCCGTCATGGCGGCACCGCGCGCGCCGCTGGCCCGCCGCTTCGGCGCATCGCTGCTCTTGCGCCTCGACCAGGCGCTTGGCCGCCTCGAGGAGGCCGTGTCGCCGCGCCTGCCGGTGGCACCGCTTTCGGTCGAGCGTCACCTTGCCGAGCCGATCATGCTGACCGAGGACATCGAGCGGCTGACCGGCATGCTGGCGACCACCTTGAAGAGCGACCTCGAGCGTCGCGGCGAAGGCGCAAGGCGGCTGGCGCTGCTGCTTTTCCGCGTCGATGGCGGCGTCAGCCGCATCGCCGTCGGCACCTCGCGGCCTCTGCGCGAGCCGCGGCTGATCCAGAAATTGTTCCACGAAAGGCTTGCCGCGCTCGAACAGGATATCGACGCCGGCTATGGCTTCGATCTCGTGCGCCTTTCGGTGCTGACCGCCGCCGCCTTCGACATGCAGCAGGCCGACCTTGCCGGCGAGACGAGCGACGACGGTGCCGATATCGCGCTTTTTGCCGACCGCATTCGCGCCCGGCTCGGCGAAGGCGCGGTCTTGAAGCCGGTCGCCGTCGAGAGCCATTTGCCGGAGCGCGCCGTCGCCACCCTTCCCTTCACGGAGGCGCCGCAGAGAAGCTCGCCGCCGAAGCAGCCGGACAAGGCGAAGGACGCTCCCACGACCGTCTTCCAGCCGGAACGGCCGATCCGGCTTTTCCGTTCGCCCGAGCCGATCGAGGTGCCGGCCACCGAAATGCCGGAAGGCCCGCCTTTGAACTTCCGCTGGCGGCGCGCGCTCTACCGGGTCGTGCGCGCCGAAGGGCCGGAGCGCATCGCGCCGGAATGGTGGCGAGGGGCGGCGGGACGAGAAGATGCCCCGACCCGGGATTATTTCCGCATCGAGGATGCCGACGGCCGCCGTTACTGGCTCTATCGCCAGGGCCTTTACGGCGCCTCTCAAGTCCCGCCGCGCTGGTTCATGCATGGGATCTTCGCATGAATGCGCTGACGGCCAACCCCTATGCCGAATTCGGCATCCAGTCGAACTTCTCGTTTCTGCGCGGTGCCTCGAAACCGGAGGAGTTGGTGGTCGCGGCAAAATTCCTGGGGTTTTCGGCGATCGGTCTCGCCGACCGCAACACGGTGGCGGGCGTGGTGCGCGCCTGGCAGCAGGCCAAGGTGGAGGGTGTTTCCTATCATCCCGGCTGCCGCCTGGTTTTTTGCGACGGCACGCCGGACATCCTCGCCTACCCGCAGGACCGCAAGGGCTGGGGGCATCTCTGCCGCATGCTGACACAGGCCAATCTGCGTGACGAGAACGAAAAAGGGGCGACGCTCCTCAAACAGAGCGATCTTCTCGAATGGGGCGATCTCCTGTCGCTCGCCATACTGCCGGATGTGTCGGCGGACGCGGAAACCAGCCTCGCACTCCTTAGCCGGCTCAAGGATCGTTTCGGTGAAAACCTGCGGCTTGCGGTTTCGCCGGATTACCGCGGCAACGACCGCTTCCGTATCGAGCAGGCGGCGGCGATGGCGGATCTGGCCGGCATCCCGTTGATGGCGACCAACGATGTTCTCTACCATACGTCGGAACGGCGCCCGCTGCAGGACGTGCTGACGGCGATCCGCCTCAATGTGCCCGTCGCTGAGGTGGGACTGGAGCTGGCGGCCAATGCCGAGCGTCACTTAAAGCCACCGCTGGAGATGGCACGGCTTTTCCGCAGGCATCCGCAAGCGCTGGCGGAAACGCTGCGTTTTGCCGGCGAGCTGACCTTCTCGCTCAGTGACCTGCAATACAACTATCCCGACGAGCCGACGGAATCGGGTCTTGGGCCGCAGGCCGAACTGGAAAGGCTGGCCAAGGAGGGAGCCGCCATCCGCTACCCCTCGGGCGTGCCCGCTTTTGTGACGCAGCGCATCGAGGAGGAGCTCGCTCTGATCGAGCGCCTGAACTACGCGCGCTATTTCCTGACTGTCCACGACATCGTCAAATTCGCCCGCAGCCAGAACATTCTCTGCCAGGGGCGCGGCTCTGCCGCCAACTCGATCGTCTGCTTCTGCATTGGCATCACCGAAGTCGGCCCGGACAAGATCGAAACGCTTTTCGAGCGCTTCATTTCCGAGGAAAGAAACGAGCCGCCCGACATCGACGTCGATTTCGAGCATGAAAAGCGCGAGGAGGTCATCCAGTACATCTATTCCAAATACAGCACCAAGCGCACCGCGCTGGCCGCCGCCGTCGTCAGCTACCGGGGCCGCTCGGCGATGCGCGAAGTGGCCAAGGCGATGGGCCTGTCGGACGACGTCCGGGGCGCGCTGTCCAGTTCGATCTGGGGCTGGTCGACCTCGGAGCTCGGCGAAAAGGAGACAAAGGCCGGCGGCCTCGATCAGACCGATCCATCGACAAGGCATGTGATCGAATGCGCCAACGAGATCATGGGCTTTCCCCGTCATTTGTCGCAGCATGTCGGCGGTTTTGTCATCACCCGGGACCGGCTCGACGAGATCGTGCCCATCGTCAAGACGGCGATGGACGAGCGCAAGATGGTCGAGTGGGACAAGGACGATCTCGACGCGGTGAAAATCCTTAAAGTGGACGTGCTGGCGCTCGGCATGCTGACCTGCCTGCAGCGCGCCTTCACCCTGCTCCAGGATCATTATCCGCAGGCGCGGGACGCGTACGGCCTGCCCTATGTGCTGGCCACTCTGCCTGCCGAGGACAAGCATGTCTACGACATGATCTGCCGTGCCGACACGATCGGCGTCTTCCAGATCGAATCGCGCGCGCAGATGTCGATGCTGCCGCGGCTGCGGCCGAAAAGCTTTTACGACCTCGTCATCGAGGTGGCGATCGTGCGGCCCGGCCCGATCCAAGGCGACATGGTCCACCCTTATCTGCGCCGCCGGCAAGGCAAGGAAAAACCCGAATATCCCAAGCCGGAACTGGAAAAAATACTCGGCAGGACGCTGGGCGTGCCGCTGTTCCAGGAGCAGGCGATGAAGATCGCCATCGTTGCTGGCGGCTTCAGGCCGGGCGAGGCCGATGAACTGCGCCGCGCCATGGCGACATTCAAGCGCACCGGCACGATCGGCAATTACCGCAAGAGAATGGTCGACGGCATGGTCGCCAAGGGCTACGAAAAAGACTTCGCCGAGCGCTGCTTCAAGCAGATCGAGGGTTTTGGCGAATACGGCTTTCCCGAGAGCCACGCCGCCTCCTTCGCCCTGCTGGTCTATGCCTCCTGCTGGTTCAAGACCTTCTATCCCGACGTGTTCTGCGCCGCGATCCTGAATTCCCAGCCGATGGGGTTTTACCAGCCGGCCCAGCTTGTCCGCGACGCGCATGACCACGGCGTCGAGATCCGCGAGGTCGATGTCAATTTTTCCGGCTGGGATTGCGCCTTGGAGAAATCGCCTTTCGATCCGGATCGTATCCTTGACCGCCATGCCCAGATGCGCGGCGTCATCCGGACCAGCCATGCCGTCCGGCTCGGCTTTCGCCAGGTCAAGGGCCTGTCGAAGGAGCGCATGGAAGCGTTTGTGTCTCGGCGCGGCGCCGGCTATGCATCCGTACGCGACGTCTGGCTGCGCTCGGGCCTCAACGTCGACGAGATCGAAAAACTGGCGCAGGCCGACGCTTTCCGGTCGCTTGGATTGAACCGTCGCGACGCTCTATGGGCGGTCCGCGCGCTCGACGGCAAGAGTGCCGCCGAAAAGCTGCCGCTGTTCGACCAGCCGGCGATCCGCTTGCGCGATCTGGAGCCTGCAACCAGGCTCCCGACAATGCCGCTCGGCGAGCACGTCGTCCACGACTACCGCTCGCTTGGCCTGTCGCTGAAGGCGCACCCGGTCGCCTTCCTGCGTCAAAGGCTGGATCGTTCCGGCGTCACGCCCAATGTGCGGCTCGGCCAGGTGCGGGACGGCCGGCGCGTTTCGGTCGCCGGCCTCGTGCTGGTGCGGCAGCGGCCGGGCAATGGCAAGGCGATTTTCCTGACGCTGGAAGACGAGAATGCGGTCGCCAACATCATTTTCTGGGAAAGGACTTTTGACCGCTTCCGCCCCATCGTCATGGGCGCGCGTCTCATCCGCGTCACCGGCAAGCTGCAATCGGAATCGGACGTCATCCATATCGTCGCCGAGAAGGTCGAGGATCTGACGCCGTGGCTGTCGGTGCTGCTTGAGCAGGCAAGGCCGGCGGACAGACTGTCGAGCAGTGCAGACGAGGCTCAGCCCGGCAGCATCGCGCAAACGGAACTATTGGGAAAGGCAGAGAAGGTCATGCCCAAAGGGCGCAATTTTCAATAGAGGCGCGAAAGATCGCGACGGAGCGGCTCTGAACCGCAGCACTCAGGGCGTTCCACCCAGGCGCGGCGGCGGTGGCATGGCATCATCTATGGTGATGACACGCGCTTCCGATGGCAGCATGATCGGAATGCCGTCCCGCACCGGATAGGCAAGCTTTGCCACCCGCGAGATAAGCTCGCCGCGCTCCGGATCCCAGGCAAGCGGCCCCTTGGTCAGCGGGCAGGCCAAGAGTTCCAGCAGCTTGGGGTCGACAGTCCTGTTCCCGTCACGTCCATCCGCCATTTGGTTTGTCCTTCCACAGGGCAATCGGGTTAAGGTTTCGAGCGCGAACTTCCTTCTCCTCTTGTGGGAGAAGGTGGCCGAGCGAAGCTCGGTCGGATGAGGGGTGTTCCAGCTTGGCACCGACGACACTCCGTCCAGCACCCCTCAACCGTCTTGGCGCTGCGCGCCAATCCACCTTCTCCCACAAGGAGGGCTTTGCATGAAGGGTGTGCTTAACCTGATTGGCCTACTGG
>NZ_JAMYRK010000122.1:0-7614 GCF_040321335.1 Mesorhizobium sp. M0437 | reverse complement strand
CAACATGGATCATCTGCGCGAGCACAAGAAGGAGAGCCTGAGGGCCTTGGCCGCCTGAGCACCGTCATGTGTACGCCGCTCCGCGAAACACCGGGGCTGCGCGGCGGACACGCCGACGTCACCGCAATGCCACGCCATTTTGCAGAACTTGACGCACACAACTCGGATTCCTCCGTCTGCCCGCTTCGCTCCGTGCAGACCGGGGAGACCCCTCCGCCCCCCTTGCTCCCCGCTGCTCGCCGCGATGCAGGGGGACAGGCGACCTGAACCCGTGCCCAAGCCGATCTGATGGCAGAGGCGGTGGGGCTGGACATGGGCCCGTGGTAGACATACGTGCCACACAAATCCTCATGCTCGCCTAACCGGCCGCAAGGCATGGCAATCCGGGCTGACCCGACGAAAGAAGGAGTAGGTCTCGGCCATTCCCGTGTCCGAGCCCAGAAAAGTTACTGGTTTCCTTACGGGCGCGATACAAAGGGCACAGGCTGGACTTGGCTGCCGGGGGCGGGGCTTGTCGACCGCTCGATCGAAAGTGAGAGACGAGGAGGAGAATCACCGACCTGCAGAGCGGCAAGGCGCTCGCCTACCTCCCTGTCAGTTACCGTTAGCCGATGGTTTAGACGAAGATAGTCCGTCCATGTCGGCGTGCGGAATGTCTCGGTCCAAAGAGTCGAGTTCTGAAGATCGCGCTGGAGGGTCCAGTCCCGCGCACCGGCACGGCTCTGAACGCGCCGCCTTTCGCGCATGCAGCTCAGAAATTCCTCGATATTCTCCTCGGGGATCGAGTACTCCACCTTGATCACGATCGGGCCGCTCCTGGGCTTCAAATCGAGGGCCAGTTCTGGTGGCCTGAAGTCGAAGGCCCCTTGATCCGATTCCTCCCATAGCCGTACCGGCAATAGCTTTCCCACAGCTGCAACCAGCAACAGCGCCGCTGCAGCACCTTCCAAAGCCCACGTCAGGGAATAGTACTGCGCGACAGCACCCCAGATCCAGCTGCCCGCTGCCATGCCGCCGTAGGTCAGGGCGTAATAGATCGACAGGGTGCGACCAACGACCCATCTTGGGCTGCCAACTGCACACACACGTCGGTTCCGGTCCAGGTGACAACCCAGCCTGCGCCAGCGATTGCAAGCGCGATCGCTGCTACAGCCACCGATGATGTGAGAGCCAGTAAAAGGCAACACGTTGCGCAAGCAACGGACGCGAGCGTGATCAATCGATTTTGGGACGTGATGCGTCTCAAGTAGCTATTGCCAATGCCCGCGATGAAGGCGCCTGTGCCGAAGCCGGCCAACAGGACGCCGTAAACAATTGGCCCCCCCGCCAGTTGGTCGCGAACTAGGAGGGGGAGCAGAGCAAGGATCGAGATGCTTGACAGCCCGAACAGGGTTGCACGCACGATCGCCACTCTGATCTCCGAGGAGATTGCCGTGAAGCGCATGCCATCATGAATGGCCGTCGTCATCCGCTCGCGCGGAAGAGGCGAAGAACGAACTTGCCACTTGGAGCGCAGGACAGCGCTCAATGGGACCAGGTCGGTCAGCGCAGCGAAGGCGAAAGCCGTAAGGGGGCCCAGCAAAGCCAAAATTACACCGCCCAGCGCCGGTCCTATGCTCCGAACCACGTTGTACCCCACCGACATCAGCGTCACTGCAGCGGGTATGTCGCGCTTTTCGAGGATGTCGCCGACCGAGGCGTGCCAGGCTGGATCATTCAAGGCAAAGCCGCATCCCGCCAAGAAACTCAGTCCCAAGATCAGCCATGGACTGACAAAGCCCAGTCCAACAGAGAGAGCCAGCGCCGTGGATGCCAGTGCGATCAGGCAATGTCCGGCAAGCATCACGCCGCGGCGGCTGAAGCTGTCTGCAATCGCTCCAGCAAGGATCGACAAGAAGAAGGCGGGCAGTGTCGATGCAGCCTGCACGAGCGCAACCATCAGATCGGAGGCTGAAATCGTTGCCATAAGCCAGCTTATAGCCACGCTCTGCACCAGCCAGCCAAGGCTGGATATCTGCGTGGCTGTCCAGATCGAACGAAAGACCGGATTCTGAAGAGGAATCAGTGTGTTTGCTGCAAAGGGCGGGGAATCTTGACGCCGCATGACTTCTCACCTCCACCACGTAGTTCTTTCGCTCACTCACTTGCTGACAGCGGTGCGCTTACGCACAGCTGCGTCACAACCAAGTTCCGATATCGCGCTCGCAACAAAGTAAACAAAGTAGATGTCGCATCCACGGTGCTGATGCGCGATGAGTGTGCCAGTTGGGCGTCAGCTGGTCTGGGTCGCGCAGCCCGATGGGGTGCGGTCTGCCCTGCGACTCTTGGCCTTGTACGGTGCTACCGCCCCGATGGCCGGGTTGTCAAACTGCCACGGTGCTAGCAGCGCCCATCCCATCCTGACAGGCATGAGCATACGACGCAGCGCATCGCTGGTATCGGAGGCGGGTGCAAGATCAAGGGTGGCATCGTCTTGACAAGTACGAGCTGGTGGACGCCTTTGCCCGACCTACACATCGGCGATTTATGGGGCCGCCGTTCAACTCGTTGGTCTATGCACAAAAAAACATAATACGCTTGAAAAGACGTTTCGGGCCGGTGCCGGGGCCGAGGAGGGGGCTGAAGCCTTCACCATCGTCATCCCGCCGCCGAATGTCACCGGCTCGCTGCATATGGGTCATGCCGCTCAACAACACGCTTCAGGACATTCTGGTGCGCTTCGAGCGCATGCGCGGCAAGAACGTGCTGTGGCAGCCGGGCATGGACCATGCCGGCATCGCCACGCAGATGGTGGTCGAGCGCCAGCTGATGGAGAAGCAGATCCACCGCCGCGACCTGACCCGCGATGAGTTCATCGACAAGGTGTGGGAATGGAAGGCAGAATCCGGCGGCGCGATCCTCAACCAGCTGAAGCGGCTCGGGGCCTCGGCCGACTGGAGCCGGGAGCGCTTCACCATGGACGAGGGCCTGTCCAAGGCCGTGCTCGAAGTGTTCGTGACGCTCTACAAGGAAGGGCTGATCTACAAGGACAAGCGCCTTGTGAACTGGGACCCGAAGCTGTTGACCGCCATCTCGGATCTCGAGGTCGAGCAGCAGGAAGTCAACGGCAACCTCTGGCACTTCCGCTATCCAGTCGAGGGCATGACCTTCGATCCGGAAAATCCGAAGACCTTCATTACCGTTGCGACGACCCGCCCGGAGACGATGCTGGGCGATACGGCTGTCGCAGTCCACCCCGACGACGAACGTTTCCGGCATCTTGTCGACAAGAACCTCATCCTGCCGATCGTCGGCCGCAGGATCCCGGTGGTCGCGGACGAGTATTCCGATCCCGAAAAAGGCAGTGGTGCGGTCAAGATCACGCCGGCGCATGACTTCAACGACTTCGAGGTCGGCAAGCGCCACCGGCTGGCGGCGGTCAACATCCTCACTGTCAATGCGGCGGTCACCCTCACGGACAATGACGACTTTCTCGCCGGGCTGGAGGTGACGCCGGAGCGCTAGGCGGTCTGGGGCGAGCTCGACGGTCTCGACCGTTTAGTCGCGCACAAGAAGATCGCCGAGCTGATGCAGACCGGCGGTTTCCTCGAAAAGGTCGGGCCGCATCGCCAGGCCTGAAGCGGCGGTTGCGGCGGTCCTGAACAAGGTGCGGTCTCTCCGCGCCAACGCATCCGACACCGAGATTTTCGATCGAAATCTAAGCATCGTCGAAGATGCTTTGCCTGATCTAGGCGCCCAACCGTAGCAGGCCGCATTGCTGCGCCAGCCGCCACGTAAAGCGCTGCCAGAGTTCTTGCACCCGCGTCATTCGGCTGCCGCTTTGAAGGTTCCGCCTAGGGCCTGCATCAGATCATCGATAATGTCCTGAGGATGCTCAAGTCCCACTGACATTCGCAGTAATCCGCCTGGCGCCTTGGACTTGGCACCCTCGACGGATGCGCGATGCTCAATCAGAGAGTGCGTCCCGCCAAGGCTTGTCGCCCTGGCAATAACCTCGAGGCGGCCGGCCACGGCCATCGCAGCATCGGCTCCGCCTTTGACGATAAAGGATAGCATCGCTCCGTAATGGCTCATTTGCCGCTTAGCGAGATCGTGTCCCGGATCAGTTTGCAGGCCAGGAAAAAGTACTTTTTCGACACGCGGATGAGACGCCAAAGCCTCAGCAACCTTCTGGGCGCCTTCGCAATGCGCGCGCATGCGTACCGACAATGTCTGCAGGCCCCGCAATGCCAGCCAACAGTCGAATGGCGCTGCGACGCTGCCCTTGTGTCTCTGGACCATCCGCAGTGGGCGACCGAGGGGTGACGAGTGCGGGACAATGACGACGCCCGCCATCAAGTCCGAGTGGCCGCCGATGTACTTTGTCGCCGAGTGCATGACCGCGTCCGCCCCAACTTCGAGGGGCCGTTGAAGCACTGGAGTTGCCCACGTGTTGTCCACTACGGCCAAGGCGCCAGCCTCGTGCGCGATTTTGCAGATGGCCGAAATGTCGACAACGCGGATCATCGGGTTTGACGGCGTCTCGACCCAGACGAGGCCAGTCCGCTTCGACGTGACCGCGGCGCGCACGGCATCCAGATCGCGCATGTCGACGGCCGCAAAGTCGAAGCGAGACCCAATGTCGGTCTCGTCAATCAGCGAACGAATGCCGAAATACATGTGATCCGGCAGAACGATCCGACCCGTCGACGGATGGCTCTCAAAGACTGCAGCGATTGCAGCCATGCCCGACGCGAAGGCAATGCCATCTTCTCCGCCCTCGAGCGCGGCCATGGCCATTTCGAACGCGTTGCGTGTCGGATTTCCATCCCGGGTGTATTCGAATCCGGAAGGAAACGAGCCGTCGACGCTACGTTGGAACGTCGTGCTGGTGTGCAGCGGCAGGGACACCGCTCCCGTGGAAGCGTCGACAGCTCGGCCGCAATGGATCGCCTTCGTTTCAAAACGCATCGGTCATTTCCTCGCTAACGGGGCAGTTGCACAATTTCAGGCCGGTCATTATATTGACCGTAATAAGTGAGCCGAGGCACTAAGTCAATATAATGACCGATGTTACGACAGCGTTGGACCCCGAGCGGGTGCTTGGCCAAGCGATAGCGGTTCGGATCCGACAATTGAGGCGCGACCAAAACCTGACCCTGGATCGACTGGCAAAACTGAGCGGCTTATCCAAGGGAACCGTCGTCACGCTGGAGCAAGGCAAGGCGAACCCCAGCATCGGCATACTTTGCCGACTGGCGGCGGCGTTTTCGCTCTCGGTGGCCGATTTGTTGAATGACCATCCTTCCACAGTTCGCCTTCCTATTGAGCGGACAGAGACGAGGACGCTTTGGACAAGCGCTAAAGGAAGCTTTGCACAACTTCATTCATCGATCTCGGGACGAACGATGTTCGAACTGTGGAGCTGGGCCATTATGCCGGGCGACGTGTTTTCCTCAGATGCTCATAGTCCGGATACGCGCGAGCTGATCTCGGTGACTCAGGGGTCCCTAAGTGTCGTGGTGGGTACCCACGCAGTAATTTTGAGCCAAGGCGAGAGTGTGCGGCTTGTCACTGACCAACCGCACTCATACGCGGCGGCATCTGATCTGCCTGCCCACTTCTCGATGGCAGTTCTTGAGCGTGGTGGACAGCGAGATCCGGGGCCCTCTTCGCCGGCAACAAAGATGCCCGGGCCCGTTCCGCAAGACACCGCCGCTCGCTAACGACCGCCCATTCGCGACAGGAGATCCACCGTTGTACGTTCCGCCCCATTTTGCCGTCCCCGATCAGAACACCCTGTTTGACCTAATCGAGAGACATCCGCTCGGTATCCTGGTCACCCACAGCAAAGGCACACTCGACGCGAACCACATTCCCTTCGAGCTTGACCGCTCGAAGGGAGACAAAGGCCTCCTCAATTGCCATGTTGCACGCAAAAATCGAGTCTGGGAGGAAGTTGCCAATGGCGATGAAGTCCTCGTTATCTTCCGTGCGGCCGACGCTTACATCTCGCCGAACTGGTATCCAAGCAAGCATGAATTCCATAAGCAGGTGCCGACGTGGAACTATCTCGTCGTCCACGCCCACGGACTCATCACTGTCCGGGATGATGAGCGCTATGTGCGCCGTAACGTGGCGAAGCTCACTCACATGCATGAAGCCTCGCAGCCTGCCTCGTGGAAGATGGGCGACGCGCCGAAGGACTTCATTGACACGATGGTTAAGGCGATCGTCGCCCTGGAGATCGAGATCACCGGCCTGGTTGGTAAATCAAAACTCAGCCAGAACAAAGAGGTGCGCGACATTCAGAACGCTGGTGAAATGCTGAATGCCCGAGGCGTCAATGGGATGGGAGAAGCGATGCTCGCGGCTGCGGCGGCCAAATCCCAATAGCATCTATCTTGTCCCGATAAGCCGCTGGTGCTGGATTTCCAAGGGGTGACCTTGAGAGACAAATGCTTCGGCTCGCCGGAAACGCGACCAGCACCTGACCACCCGCTATGCGGCAGATGGACAAGAACTCAGGCCGCCATCGCCAGCCACATCCGCAATGCCGCCGGATCGATGGAAGCTGCTTACCCCGCCAGCCTTTCCGGTCATGTCGCCTGCGTCGTCAATACCTCGAACAGCAGCCTGGCGCTTAAACCGAGTTGCGTGTTCGGTATGGCGGCACAGCGGTTTCGAGATCGGAGCCGACTGGCAGCGAACGCCACCCCCACGGTGGCGCTGCCTCGCAGCCAGGTTGAATGACCAAGCAGCCGGGATGTTCGGCAGGCTTGCACCCGCTTCAGATGCGAGACGGGTCAAGACGATCATCCTGCACAACGTCACGCGGCGGTGGGCCGGTTTCGAAAAGGGCCGGCCCCGGCCGTTCATACAAGTGGAGTTGGGGGCGGGGCCGGATCAAGCCTATCGGGTCAAACCCGCCGGGACCGCGCGTACATCATCCCAGCAACGCCAGGCGCTCGTCCGGCGCCATGCGGGCTTCGCTTGGCCCGCCGAATGTCTGGACCGGCATCGCGGAGCATGGCGCACCAGTCTCCCACATTGTACGTAGTCGCCATGCTGCCCCTAGCCAGATCGCAAATGACGCACGGCTTGTTCGCGATTGGCGAGCTGAAGCACGTTGACGGCCGTGCCGGGCGATGCGCCGTCCCAGACTATCATCCCAAAGTCCGCGCGCCGCGCCATCTCCCGGTCTTTGGCGGCTGGATCCAGTATCCTCTAGCGCCTTCACGAGACGGGACCTGGTAGGCAGCCCAGTCGCCCAGATTATTGCTAGCTTCCTCGCTCTGACCGCCGTCTCCCTCTGGCCCTGCGTGAGGGATCGTCATCCGGCTGCAGGCCGGCGCGCCCGGACGCTGCCGCTACGGAGGCGCTACGCGCGTGGAGCTAGTGGCCTTTGTCGGCCAGCCAGAGGCCCACGTCCTGGATCGAGCGCATGAGCACCGACGGATTGTCCCGCGCGGGAATGAAGCCCCAGCTCTGCCAGTAGCGCTCGGCCTCGGCGTCGATCGCCCGCACCACCACTGCGCGGGGGCCCCCGGCGGGTGGGGGGGCCCGCCGCACGCGGCCCCGCCGCCTGTCAACCGACCAAGCACCGGGCGCTGGCGGGAGTAGAAAGTGGAGCGC
>NZ_JAMYRK010000121.1:0-7970 GCF_040321335.1 Mesorhizobium sp. M0437 | reverse complement strand
GCGCCTTCCGGGTTTGTTCCGCTTGTCAGAGTTTGTCGGCGACGATGGAGAGCGCGACCCGACGGGGTAACTCTACCGGGTCGAGAGACAGAGTCGGCGGCTCGGTCGTCCTCGTCATGTTGTCGGTCTATGCCTAACCCGGCCCTGTCGTCCTCGATCATGCCGTGGACCGTCGCCGGATCGTGGATCGAGGCGAGAAAATCAGCGTAAGCCTCCGCGCCCATCTCCGCGGGATCACCGCCGTACCATGCGTCTGGATTGGCAGGGATAGCCTGCTCCGGCTTTCCAGGCTGAGCGAAGAAGAACCAATGCCACCATGCCGATGCGAACCGCGCGTCACATCGCGCCAGCGCATAGCCGATCGGAATGGCTTCAAGGATTGCGAGGCGGCTGACGGATGCCGGATGATCCATCGCTGTCCGAAATGCGGTGTATGCCCACGATCGTGACCCACAAGTCCGAAGCGATCGAAGCCCAGATAGTCCATAAGGGCTAAGCAATCGCAGGCCTTGGACCTTTTGGATGAGCCCGAATGGTCAGGCATGTCAACGGGCTTGGAAGACTGGCCGAAACCGCGAAGATCAGGGCAAATTACGGTGTATTCCTCAGCCAAAATCGGCGCCACGATGCCAAGTAGCATGGGTGCGAGGATGACCGTGCAGCATCAGAAGCGGTGGGCCCCTTCCACCAACCCGGACTCTGAGCGTCGCTTCCGGAAGTTTGATCTGCTCCAGCGAGAAACCTTCAAACGTGCAACTCCCTCCATTCGCAACATTTGCCAAACATGTAAACGGAGACGCAGTTCAATGTCGGCTTCCGCGGGATATGAACTTGCCTCGTATTCCGCGAAGAGGTCGTGAGCCGAACGGCGGCTTACTGGTCCCTCGGCAATAACCGGACGGACAGCAAACGGCCCCCAAAAAGCCGCCAGGCGGCAACGCGCCTGATATCGCACTTCGAGGTCAACTCTGCCGTTTCCTTTTAGCCGAAGTTTGCAAACGGCCCCGCTAACAATCGTGGTTGCGCCTTTGGGCATCGTGGTTCAGACCGTGGCGGATTAGAACTCTGTTGGCTTTGCGATCGGCTCATCGCTGCCGAAATCAGTGACCTATATAAAGGGGCATGTCCACGCGCCGAAAAACCAATGCAACAGCGAAGCTGATTGGAGAATGGCCTTTGCCCCCGGCTGCAACGCTTGGATCGTCCGTCAGAGCGACGGGTATTTTTCTCGAAATACGCGCCCGCCTTCCAACGGAGTTCAGGAAATTGCTCAATATCGAATCCCGCGTGCTTACCCTGCGCCTGTCTGAGGGCGCCGAGAATGATGTGCAGGTGGTATTCGGGATCGTATCCAAAGCACTGCAGAATATCGAAGAACTGCCCGTAATCCCCCGTGAAATCGAGGACATTCTGACGATCTCGACGGCCGAACGGCACCGCTGGCTGAAAGGTGGTCGCTTGCAGAGCGCCGGGACGAAAACGGTGAAACTCCGCGGGCGGGCAAGGAACATCACCTTTCACGTGTTCGACCCGCAGTACGTGGAGGATGTGCTTGACCGCGACCTGGTTACGGTCTGGCGCGAACAGGACGCAGCGACAGCTGCAGACAATAGGCGGCGTGGCGCGGGGAAGGCCGCTATGAAACGTGCTCAAAGAAGCGGGCGCGGAACTGCAGCTTCAGCTGGCCATGGCCCCGATGAAAACTCGCACTCCAGTTTGCGCGGCTGGGAAGATTTTGAGAATGACGGACTCCTGCGCTGATGGGCCGGGCGCACAAGCAGGTTAGGACGTTTGCCTGCGCCGTGCGAGATGCGCAAGGAGGGCCGTCAAACGCATCGCGTTCAGGACCCGCTTCGCAGGGACACCGCCCTTGCGCGCCATCTCGACACCCCAATGCATGTGGTCGAGCTCGCGGATCGAATGAGCGTCCGGATTGATGCTGAAGATGCAGCCCTGATCGAGTGCCTTTTGATGCCAGCGCCAGTCGAGGTCGAGGCGCCAAGGATGTGCGTTGATTTCGACAGCGACGCCGTGTTTCGCACACGCTTTGAGGACTTTGTCGACGTCGAGATCATAACCGGGCCGGCGCAACAGCTGGCGACCGGTCATGTGCCCGATGATTGTCGTCCGAGGATTTCCGATCGCCTCAATGATACGCTCCGTCTGCTCTTTCTTCGGCAACTTGAAGCGGCTGTGCACGCTCGCGACGACGAAATCGAACGTCTCCAAAATATGATTCGGGTAATCGAGCGAGTCATCAGCCAGAATGTCCGCCTCGATGCCCTTCAGTATGCGAAATTTTCCATTGTATGCCTTGTTCAGCCGGTCAGCTTCGCGGTGCTGTTCAGCAATCTCCTGCAACGAAAGGCCGCCTGCGTAGTGAGCGGACTGCGAATGATCGGCGACACCATAGTAGTCGAAACCGCGCTTGCGCGTGGCTTCAGCCATTGCCTCAAGCGTTTCGGTGCCATCGGATGCGGTCGTGTGAGAATGCAGGATGCCATGCAGATCTTCATCCCGAATGAGGGCGGGTAGCTTCTGCTTTGCCGCTCGCTCAATCTCGTCGCTGCCTTCGCGCAATTCAGGCTCGATAAACTGCAAGTCTAGAGCTTGGTAGATTTCTTCTTCTGTCGCTGACGCGATCAGCTTTCTCCCGCGATGAAGCCCGTCGGCGTCTAGGGTGAACCCCTTGTCGGCCGCGAACGTCTTCAATTGCTCGAGGTGGTCTGCCGAACCGGTTGCTTCGAGCAGGCTCGCGCCAAAGTGCTTCCGGTCCGTGACAACAAGCCTGAGGGTCGTATCCTCAATACCAGTCGACTTTAAGCCCTGCGCTACCAGAACGAAGTCGGAAACGAGCTCGCAACCGCGCCGGAAGTCGCCTGCAATTTCGACGCGCGAAAACTCTGGATGTTCTTGCTTCACCGATATGACCGCATGTTCGAGAAGGGCGGCGGCCTTGTGCAGGTGAAGTTGCGTTTCGCCGCTTCGCACGATGGCCAGGTTCTGCAGGAGTTTTGTCTGAAGCGCGGCGCCGAGGCCTTTGACCGGGCGTATGCGGTCCTCTTTTGCCGCGGCCTCAAGCTCCGCCAGCGAGTTCACACCGAGCACCTGATGAAGCTTCAGTATCTTATCGGGACGAAGCCCGGGTACGGCAAACAGCTCCAACACGCCCGCTGGGACATCCTCGCGCAGCTTCTCAAGGCTTGGGTGCGTGCCGGTTTGGTAAAGCTTGGTCACGAAGTCTGCGATCGCGTCACCGATCCCCGGGATCGTGGTGAGGGCGCCGGCGGCGATGATCCGATCAAGCGGCTGCGACAGCGCCGTCAGACTGTCTGCCGCGCGCAAGTATGCCTTTGTGCGATAGGGATTGTCGCCGCGCATAGACGCCCGTTGCGCGTATTCCCTCAAAAGACTGGCGACGGTCCTCGGATCGATTTTTGCCATGCCTTCAGCCAAACGAGGCCGATCTCCGCAGCTTCCAATCAGGCAAGGCCATGAGCGCCGCGTTGCCCTTTAATCCCGGCTTTACAGCCTCTTCCGCGTCGGACGCTACAGATTGGGCAAGGATTGGTCAGCGCGACCCCATTCCGCCAGAGCTTTGGAGGCCGCGCGTTTCTTTAATTCAGGAGCATCGCCCACGTGGAAATGAGAGGGCGCATCTATTGTCTTCATCTCCGCCCACGTGATCGGTGCCGCGACAGGAGCGCCCGGACGTGATCTTGCGCTGTAGGGCATGATCGCGGTCGCCCCGCGCTGATTGCGTAGATAGTCCACAAAGATGCGACCCTTGCGGCGCGCCTTTGACAACACGGCCGTGAAATGGGCCGGATCGCTCCGGGCGACCGCCTGCGCCAGGCGAGACGCGAAGTCCTTCACCTCTGGCCACTCGGCGCGAGGGGTGAGCGGCGCGATGACGTGCACTCCTTTGCCTCCTGTCAGCATCGGGAAAGTCGTAAGTCCCAACGATTTAAGGATAGCGCGGAACTGAAAGGCAGCGGCGCGGACGGCCTCAAAATCGAGGCCTTCATCGGGGTCGAGGTCGAACACGAGGCGGTCGGCCTTTTCGACATCCTCGATCCGAGCTCCCCATCCATGCAGCTCAATCGTTCCCATCTGGACGCAAGTCATCAGTCCGTCGGCATCGTCGACATAGAGATATGGTTCCTCGTGCCCGTCCTTCTCCATGATGCCGACGTGGTGGACTTTGTCGCCAAAGCTGCCGGCGTCGTGTTTTTGGAAGAAGCACTTCTTCGCGCGGCCCTGTGGGCATCGAACCAGACTGATCGGCCGGCTGCCAACCCAAGGAAGCATGATCGCCGCGACCGCTGCGTAATAGTCGGCAAGCTGTCCCTTGGTGATGTTGGACTCCGGATAGATGACGCGGTCACGGTTACTTATCGCGATGGCGGTTGTCGCAGACGCGGCGAGATCGGCTGCATGACGTTCCGTCTCGAGCACGACCGCCTCCGGCTTCTTGTCTTCACGGAGACCAAGATAGCTCGGATGTCGTAACGTCCCTTCATTTGTCATTTCGGTGAAGGCAATCTCAGCGACCAGGTTCGGACGGAGCCAGTGTGCGCCGCGCACTTCGGCGCGTGGTGCGTCGACGGTGGCGGCCTTCTGCTCAAGCGGCGCCATGATCTTCAAGAGACGAAGAAGTTCAGCGGTATCGAAGCCGGTGCCGACTTTCCCGGCGTAACGCAGCTTGCCGCGGTCATGAACGCCAAGGATCAAGGACCGAAACGCGCGGACCTTGTCGGACGGCGTCCAGCCGACAATCACAAATTCCTGCCGCCTGATGCATTTGATCTTCAGCCAGCTTGCGCCGCGGGCCGCCACATAACTCGAATCCGCGAGCTTTGAGATGACGCCCTCAAGGCCGGCAGCGCAGAAGCGATCGAGCAGCTCTTCTCCGCGGCCGAGGATATGGTCGGAGTAACGAAGGACCGGATTTTTCGCAGGCAAGATCGCCTCCAGCTTCGCCTTGCGCTCAACAAGAGGAAGCCTTGTCAGATCTACGCCGTCGAGCTGCAGCAGATCGAACGCATAAAAGTCGATAGTCGCCGGGGCACCCTTCAATGCATTTTGAAGCGCCTGGAAGTTAGATCTTCCTTCCGCATCGACAACCACGGCCTCGCCGTCAATCAGGGCGGAGCGCACCTTGAGCTTGCGAGCCTCGGAGAGGATCGAGGGAAAACGGCTAGACCAGTCCAGACCAGATCGTGTGTAGGCTCGCGCCTCGCCTCCGCCGACAGCAACGAGAATACGATAGCCGTCGTATTTCATCTCATGGATCCAACGATCGCCGGCAGGGACCGTGTCCACGAGCGTTGCGAGCTGGACCGGCCGGAAAGCGGGCGGCGCTAAAGTGACCTCGTCACGAGCGGGCGACTTCGCTTGACTAGCGCCCGACGCATTGATTGCCTTACGCGAGGTTGGCTTGACCACTCTGACCTAAACCATACTCAGAGACGAAACAGCGTTATCCGCGTCCAACGCGCGATTACTTCTTTAGTTTCGCTGCCGGCCGTTTTGAGCTTTTCGCGATCATTGCCGACCCGCTTGATTAGCGCCTCGGCCTGAGGCCGTGCTTCCTGCCTCCGGCCCTTCCATTCCCGATTTTTCGCGCACAGCTCACAGGCAATAATCAAGCGCTGGAACGTGCCCTCAAATGCCGCCACAGCGTATCCGGTTTCTGCCATCGGCTTTAGAAGCCTGACATTCCGGGTCCGGTCCCCTATAGTATGCGTTCGGTTTTGATCTTCTCGTCGAAACCAGGTTTCGATTGATGACTACTCGACGTGCCCCATTGACGCCGAGTACCTCGCCCAGAGCAGCTCCGATGCCGGTTTCGAGAAGTGCAAAATGGCCCACCGACCAGAGTGAATGCTTTCGTATCCGGGTCTATTTCGAGCAGCGCGGACTTGGTCAGCATTCAGAGAGCCTAGCGGGTCCTTCCCATGGGCACCGGCCTGCTACTCACGGAGCACCCCCTCCTCCTTGGCAGCAGCCTCGAAAGCCTGACGGACCTCTTCCGGAGTCACACGGTCCTGAAAGGCGTCGGCGCAGAGTTGCACAGCCTTCCTCCACTTAGGTCCCATCTTGGTCCACTTCATGAGTTCCTCGGCGGCACCCTCGACGTTGTTGCACCCGTAGGTGACCCCAGGTCGGTCGGTCTTGACGTACACCGGACGGGAGAACCAATGGGTTGCCACGACAACTCCTACTCAGGGGAGAGATACACGTTGGCCTCCTTAGCGGCAGCCTCAAAGGCCTTTCGTATTATGTGGGGGTCAATCGAATCGCCCTCCAAGGCTGACAGGCAGAGGGTCACCGCCTTATGCCAGCGAGGCCCTCGCCGGGTCCACATCTTGAGCTGCTCAAGGGCTTCCTTCGCATTGTTGCAGCCATGCCTGACACCGGTTTCAGTCTTCACGAACACCGGAGGGACGAACCAGATGGGCGCCATGATACCTCCTACTCAGGGGAGAGATATACGTTGGCCTCCCTGGCAGCCGCCTCAAAAGCTTCAGGGACCTCATGGGGGGACACCCTGCCCTCGAACGCGTTGACGCAGGAGTGGACCGCTTGCGTCCACCTCGGGCCCTTTGTTTCCCATTCCATCAGTTGCTCGGCGGCTCCCTTGAGTGGCTGACCCCATTGCGAATGCCGGGACGTTTCGTCTTCACGTCTTCACGTAGACCGGTGGAGAGAACCAGAGAAGACCATAAGGGGGAACTTAGAGCGGCAAGAGCCCGCCGACCAACCCCGCCTTAGACGCAGCTAAGGGAACGATGTAGGCCCTCGCGGGTTTAGAGGGTTGCAGCGGTCGGTTCTTCTTGGATGTGCAGCCGCTGTGGCGGGGGTCCGTCGCCTCTCATCTCCATGCTTGGCGGCGGGCTCCTTTCGCGAAGGCGGTGTTGGTCAGAGAACCTTTACCGCAATTCAAGTTAGCTGGTTGTCATTGGGGGGAGTAATGTCCCCTCCTCTTTTGCAGCAGCCACTTCATCAGCTCCTCCCCGGCTGCCTCGGCGTTGTTGACGTTGCGGATGATCCCGGGACGCTCGGTCTTGACCGGGACCGGAGGGTTGAACCAATGGAGTGCCATACAGTCACTCTTTGTCGGCGCGCTCGCCGGCGATGATGACGCACTTGCGCGGTTGAGGCGGGACGATCGCGAGCACCCCACAACTCGGTATTTCAAGCGGCTCGGCATCCCGCGACCCTGACCTGTTATCAAAAATTATGGTCGCGGCGACTGTCCTAAGTAGATGTCGCGGCCCGACAGGGCCCCATACATGCCCATACGTGCGGAATTCCTCGACGAGGCCGCGCATGCGATTCTCTTGCCTCGAAACAGGGGCCGGAGATTAACGGGAATGAAGTTTATCGGTAGTCACCCCTGGGCCGTAATCGATTGCCTGTCGGATCGAGGCCGAGCAGCTTCAATTCCTCCAGATCGAACACTGAACTACTTGACCCGTTGCCTTCTCTCACGAACTCTTTCGAAAACACGCGATGAAGACCGAGTGCGCGCGATCCAGCTTCGCCCCTCGCAACGAAATCGGGAGGGCCGACATGCGTTTGCCAGACAAAGTTGGTGGGGCAGGTTTCCACGTAACTTTTGATCCGTAGGCCGCTTTGCCCGGAGCGGTGATATGTCCACGTAGAGTGCAGATCCGCGGCTCCAGCCTTCTCGCGCAAGCATTCGGCGTCTCCGCATGATCGACGCAGGATGTTTGCTGCAAGAGTGATGCATGATGGACAGTGGTGGGGCACCCATTGACGATGTCAGGCATTCAGGATTTTCGCTTCCTTGGCGGCGCGTGCCACGCGCGCTACATCCGCTGAGCTGCCGCCGCCGAGAACCTTCATGATAGTGATGGGGTTGTCTAATCGCCGCTGGGACGTCAAGCATGTAATTGCGTCGAGACGACGCTGCCGGGTGCATGGTTGTCTTCGCGGTCGAC
>NZ_JAMYRK010000120.1:0-8126 GCF_040321335.1 Mesorhizobium sp. M0437 | reverse complement strand
GTAACAGCAGCCTGATCAGACCAGATACCGTTCCCGATTCGAAGGCCATCCGTCGAAAGCCCCCGCGTCAACGTGCAGCGAAAATAGCGCTTACGCACTTCGAGATCAACTCGGCCGCTTCCTGTTAGCCGGAGTTGCAAGCGGCCCCGCTAACAATCGTGGTTGCGCCTTTAGGGCATCGTGGTTCAGACCGCTGGCGGATTTAGAACTCATGTTGGCTTTGCGATCGGCTCATCGCTGCCGACTATCGGGGACCTATATAAAGGGGCATGTCCACGCGCCGTAAAATCAATGCAACAGCGAAGCTGATTGGAGAGTGGCCTTTAAGCCAGCTGCAACGTTTGGATCGTCCGTCAGAGCGAGGGGTATTTTTCTCGAAATACGCGCCCGCCTTCCAACGGAGTTCAGGAAATTGCTCAATATCGAGTCCCGCGTGCTTACCCTGCGCCTGCCTGAGGGCGCAGAGAATGATCTGCAGGTGGTATTCGGGATCCTATCCAAAGCACTGCAGAATATCGAAGACCTGCCCGTAATCCCCCGTGAAATCGAGGACATTCTGACGATCTCGACGGCCGAACGGCACCGCTGGCTGAAAGATGGTCGCTTGCAGAGCGCCGGGACGAAAACGGTGAAACTTCGCGGGCGGGCAAGGACATCACCTTTCACGTGTTCGACCCGCAGCACGTTGAGGATGTGCTTGACCGCGACCTGGTAACGGTCTGGCGCGAACAGGACGCAGCGACAGCTGCAGAGAATAGGCGGCGAGCCGCGGGCGCGTCACCGATCCCCGGGATCTTGGTGAGCGCGCCGGCGGCGATGATCCGGTCGAGCGGCTGCGACAGCGCCGTCAGACTGTCTGCCGCGCGCAAGTATGCCTTTATGCGATAGGGATTGTCGCCGCGCATAGACGCCCGTTGTGCGTATTCCCTCAAAAGACTGGCGACGGTCCTCGGATTGATCTTTGCCATGGCTTCAGCCAAACGAGGCCGATCTCCGCAGGTTCCGATCAGGCAAGGCCATGAGAGCCGCGTTGCCGTTTAGATCCCGGCTTTACTGCCTTTCTTCCCGCGTCGGCCGCTACAGATCGGGCAAGGATTGGTCAGCGCGACCCCGCCCCAGCGAGTCAAGGATAGCGCGGAACTGAAAGGCAGCGGCGCGGACGGCCTCAAAATCGAGGCCTTCATCGGGGTCGGGGTCGAACACGAGGCGGTCGGCCTTTTCGACATCCGTATCCGGTTTCTGCCATCGGCTTTAGAAGCCTGACATTCCGGTTCCGGTCCCCTTAAGTGTGCGTCCGGTTTTGATCCTCTCGTCGAACCCATGTTTCGATTGACGATTAGTCGACGTGCCCCATTGACGCCAAGTACCTCGCCCAGAGCAGCTCCGATGCCAGTTTCAAGAAGTGCAAAATGGCCCATAAATGCGCCGACCAGGGGGAATGCTCTCGTATCCGGGTCTATATCGAGCAGCGCGGACTTGGTCAGCATTAGACAGCCTAACGGGTCCTTCCCAACATAGCCATGGGCACCGGCCTGCTACTCACGGAGCACCCCCTCCTCCTTGGCAGCAGCCTCGAAGCCTGACGGACCTCTTCCGAAGTCACGCGGTCCTGAAAGGCGTCGGCGCACAGTTGCACAGCCTTCCTCCACTTAGGTCCCATCTTGGTCCACTTCAGGAGTTCCTCGGCGGCACTCTCGACATTGTTGCACCCGTAAGTGACCCCAGGTCGGTCGGTCTTGACGTACACCGGAGGGGAGAACCAATGGGTTGCCACAACACCCTCCTACTCAGGGGAGAGATACATCTTGGCCTCCTTTGCGGCAGCCTCAAAGGCCTTTCGTACCACCTGAGGGTCAATCGGATCGCCCTCCAGATCTGACAGGCAAAGGGTCACCGCCTTGTGCCAGCGAGGTCCTCTCCGGGTCCACGTCTTGAGCTGCTCAAGGGCTGCCCTCGCATTGTTGCAGCCATGCCTGGCCCCGGTTTCAGTCTTCACGAACACTGGAGGGACGAACCAGATGGGCGCCATGATACCTCCTAGTCAGGGGAGAGATACACGTTGGCCTCCTTGGCAGCCACCTCAAAGGCTTCACGGACCTCATGGGGGGAGGATTTGCCCTCGAATGCATCGAGGCAGGATTGGACAGCCTTGGTCCACTTCGGGCCCTTTGTGTCCCACGCCATGAGTTGCTCGGCGGCTCCCTCGACGTGGCTGACCCATGGCGAATGCCCGGACGTTTCGTCTTCACGTAGACCGGGGGAGAGAACCAGAGGGGACCCATAAGGGGGAACTTAGAGCGGCAAGAACCCGCCGACCAACCCCGCTTTAGCCGCAGCTAAGGGAACGATGTAGGCCCTCGCGGGTTTAGAGGTCGTGGTCCTTCTCGGATGTGCAGCCGCTGTGGCGGGGTCCGTCGCCTCTCCCTCACCGGCAGCGGGCTCCTTTCGCGAAGGCGGTGTTGGTAATAGACACCTAGAACCTTATACCGCATCCAATTTAGCTAGTTCTCATTGGGGGAGTAATGTCCCCTCCTCTTTTGCAGCAGCCAGGAATGCCTTGCGGGCCTCCTCAGGTTCCATCTCGTCGAAAATCACGGCCATGCAAACGCGCACCGCGAGGTCCCAGCAAGGGCCACGCTTGGTCCACTTCATCACCTCCTCGCCGGCTTTCTCGGCGTTGTTGACGTTGTGGATGATCCCGGGACGCTCGGTCTTGACCGGGACCGGAGGGTTGAACCAGTGGAGAGCCATACGTCACTCTTTGTCGGCCCGATCACGTTCCTCCAGCAAATACTTTTGCTCAGCCGGGAGCTTCCGTTCTGCAGGCAGGTTTAGCAGCTTGCGACGGTAATTGTGGATTACCTCTGACTATTAAAAATGACGCAGGACTGCGCGCTTCCGTTGCGATGCCACAGTGACTGAAGTTGGCTGACAGCTACTCCTGGGCGTCGAAAGCCACGCAGAGGCCCATGGCAGTTGCTGCCTCGACGATTGCCTCGGTTAGTTCTTCGTCGGAGGCCACCAAATAAGGCGCAGCCTCCCGCGCTTCGCGTAGTGCCGCTTTTATCGAGACCGGATCGCGACGGTCCGCCCTGTTGAGGAGTATAGTGATTGCTTGCTCTAGAAGCGGACCGACCCTTTGCGCGACGCTCATCCAGCCCTCCCCAGGGACCACGCCGAAGGGGAATCTACTCACTTCCTGACGGACATCAACGCCATGTACGAATCGTACAAATTGGCACGGTGTAACCCAGACCCGCGCCGGCTTTTCCACGAATGACTGCCAGGGAGATCACCACCTGACGCAGAAGTCGGCTGGGCACTCCGGACCACGAATCCAACGCCGACGGGAGATTTAGGTACCGGGCTCGGCGTTGTCGCCACGGAAGTGGTAGCTGTCCACCACCCTCTCGCGAGCAGGGCCGAACAGTGGCGTCGAGAGTAGATCCTCCAGCTTGGCGTTGGCCGACCAGGGCTCGTCTATGAGGCACCAGTCAAGCAGGAAGTGGTCGCCAACTTTGGAGATCAGCAGCCCAACGCCGATCCGAGTTTTGAGATCGTACTTCGCCGCTTGGGTAAACAGTTCCACTGCGTTCGTTCTCATCCTGATCCCGTCCTCGCCAATGACTGGCCAGTCGGGGTCCATACTTGCGACCATGAAAGTGCAATCGGTCATCGGGAACGCGAACCTGAATGGTCGACGAGGTGTTCCAGCCTTGCTAGCCTCGAGGGACACGACAAGCCGCCTTTTGAACTCGCGCCAGATGGATCGGGGGACGCGAGCGAACTCCTCCATGATCCGGTAGTAGTCCGTGCTCCTTTCAGGGTTGACGATGTGACTTTGGAGGTCCCGCATGATGTATGAAAGATCAAACCCGCCAACATCCTGCACGAAGGCGCGCAACTTCTCGATCGATCCAGGCTCCGGCAAGTCCATCTCCGACAGGAACGCGACCATGATGTCGGGCTCCTCCACGACCACGCCGGCCTCGCGCAGTTGCGGCAGGACCAACTCTCGATATTCGAAGTACAGCCGCACGTCGTCGGGGACGCGCAGTTTGTCCAATATTCCCAGATAGTCGTGCGCGGCCACGATATGAATGAAACCCACCGTGGCCGAGACGTGGAACTTGGTCTCCCTGCAGTCCGCAGGCAGCAGCCGGCCAGGAAGGAAGACGACGATCTTCTTGAGGTCTAGGAGGTCGACCCCCTTCACCGCTATCTCGTGGCCCTGTGCGTTCGTGAGGCGGATCTCCTCGTGCTCGGCCAGGTATCGCACCGTGTCCTTGATCTGATCCGTCGCTTTCCGGAGCACCTTCCTCGGGAACCACTGTCGCTCAGCCTCAGGGTCCGACGTCTCCTCAGCCCGTTCCTTGAGCTGGAACACCATAGCCAATGATCCGATCTTCACCATTCCGTCCGCCAGTTCGACCTGCTGTTTCGGACGAGGGAAGAATCTCCGAAAGTGGTGGCATTGAGATGTGAGGTGAATTCTTCCAGGGTCATGTCGTACAGATAGGCTATTGCCGGTACACGTTGAAGTGCGGCTAGGGATCGTCAGCAATCAGATAGCCGCGCGTCGGTTACCGGTATTGAAAGAGAGATAGAGACGCCTCGCTCTCCTGACCCCATCATGCGGCGGCTCCGCGCCGACCGCGAAGAGAAGCGAGTGACCCGCGGGGCGACATGGTCCGGAAAAAAGACAGGAAACGCTTGACCTCACCGACCCCAATCAGAGAAGTCTGCTAGTCATCGTCCTATTTCGCTCCGCCAGTTCCCAACAGTAACTTGGCCAAAGCAAAAATAATAGTGGCTATAGCAACGCAAAAAGCAATAATCAAAAAAATTCCCCCAGCGTTTAGATCTTCAATCCAAACGACAGCAGCCAAGCCGATCAAGAACCCAATAGCTCCGGCCGAACCGTATTGTAAGAAGTTCATCTATCCGCCCTTGATGCCGAAGGCAGACGCAATCTCCTTGCCGTATTTATTTGATACGTCTCGTATCTTTTTCTTGAAATTATCCAAGTTCCATCCTGGTTTAAATAAATCGTTGTCACCCTGTATCTCGCCCTTCCAGGCGTTCATCGCAGCGACGAAATCACCGTATTCTTCGAACTTTGACATGTCCTCATACAAGATTATTGGCTTCTCGTCTCGTATGCTTTTCCCTGGCGCCCAAGCAATCAAAAATGGTCCTTTCCCGTCAGGCGACCACCCAGCGCGCCTAGCGGAATCGATTGCGACCGTTGACATGGACAGACCAAAATTCGAAACAACTACCTCGCAGTCTTCCTTCTTTGATCCCGCGTTGAGTTTGTCGGAAATATTATCATCATTTATCGGCCAAACTGTAACCATCTGGTTGGCTGGCGACAGATCTAAGTTAAAGCAGAGACAAAACTATTGAGATATGCCTGGCACACCTTAAGATGTCTATCTTTGTCAAACTCAGAAGCTTTAGCAGGAAATGCTAAAATGCCGTATGCCCCGAAATTTTCAGGAGGGTATTCTCCTGGTCCGCTGAACATCCGACTCGCCTTAACTCCTTTGGACAGTGTATTACCTACATCTTGCACTGCATTGGTTAATACCTGACCTATTTCTTTTATCGCCTTTAGATCCTTGAAAGGATCAGTAAACCAGTCGGCGTCAGCCTTGACTGATGAGAAGACCACGATGGGGAGGCAAAGCAGTAGAGCGGACAATTTCCGGGCCATAGTCGAAGCCTTATTGTTTCGAGTATTCCTGCATAACATTATCATACTGCGGTCCTTTTCCAAAACATTTGCGGGCTGTTGAAAAACTGTTTTGTTCACGGAACGTATCGGGATCAGACCGAGCACAGACCAGATTCAAAACAGGTATCTCCGAGCCTTTTTCATCAGCCTGTTAGGAGGCCACAGGGGGTTGGGTCACGCCTTGACCCGGCGTGCGGGAACCGGCGGGGGGAGCACCGCGCAAGGGAACGGGCGCACGACGCGGCACGGCGGCTATGCCGTCAGCCAGCGCGTCAGAAAGCGCATCGAAGAGGCGTTCGGCTGGATCAAGACGGTCGCCGGGCAGGAGAAGACAAGTTGCGCGGGCGCGACCGCGGCGAGTGGGCCTTCACCTTCGCTGCCCCCGCCTACAATCTGGTGCGATTGCCGAAGCTGCTGGCGGTGCCGGCATGACCGCGCTCGCGGGCTGCCAACTGGTCGGCCACTGGCGGATCATCGAAGCCGATCTGTGGGATCGCAGCTGCCTGAACCTCGGTAGACCCGCAACCATCACCGTCGGACCCGACAACCATGGCGAGATCGCCTTTGGCGCCCTGCAAGCCGGCCTCGATATCAGTTACAGCTCCTCGACGATCTTCTTCACATGGGCCGGCTTCGACGAGATGGATGAAGTCACCGGCGATGGTTCGGCCGAATTAGCTCGACGACGGCTCGATCGAGATCATATTCGCCTACCACAACGGAGACGAAGAACAGCCTGCTAACGTAAAAGGCTGTTCAGATAGTCCTCGCTCCCGAGGGCGTAGCAGACCATGAGCCCGTACAACAGGATTGGAACTGTTGTCTGCTTGCAATGCGCCGGCGTGTTGGCCAGCAGCATTTGCGACCGCCGTTACGAAGAGACTGATCAATAGCGACCAAGACCGCAATCCGGAGCGGGACAGCTTGAATAGACCCGTGCGAGCAATGTCGCAGTGTCCCCTGAGCCAGCATCTTGGCCGATGACTGCAAATTCCGCAGTGTGGTTCATGATGTTCCAGAAAGAAACGGGCCTGAACGGGTGCTTTACCCGCCAGAGCCCCGCCTGCGGCCAGCGACGGGAATGGACATTTTCTGATATTCAACTGGCAGGGGATACCAATTGTCGCAAACGATGGCCCTCACATCCCGCCCGCCCGATGGGGAGTGGTCAAGCCGTACGGGCTTCTCAAACACTCTCGTGAGAACTAAGGCTTTCGAAAGCGCAGCGCCCCACCGGAAAACATGAGGGCAGCGCCTGACTTCTCATTCGCCTTCACGGTAAATCCCACGAGACTTTCGGGTTCGGCAAATACAGGCACATTAAATTCAACGATGAACGAGTTTCCGTTGACCTTTGCAATCGTGGGCAACGACTTTGTGACCTGCTCCACCCAGCAGGGCTGATAGCGCAGCTCGACCTGGTAGGGCGGCGTTCCACCGGACAGCTTTCCAGCAATTGATGCCTTACTGCCGCTTGGCAGGGATTCCTGATTCCAAGCGAGTTCCGAGATCGTCAAGGCCTGCGGCGCCGCCGTCCCAAATCCCGCGGAGCCGTAATAGAAGCCCAGAATGGTCCCCAAGACACCTATGATGATGGCGAGCAGGTCCTTGCCTAGTGGAAATCGTAGTTTAACGTCCTCCGGCCCCATCCAGAACGTCGAAACGGCGACCAGCACGATCACCCCGGTAGCACTCGAGGCAAACAAAAAGGTCAGAAGTCCGCGAGCACCTTCAGCCGATGAAAGCGTCGTGAAACGACCTGGGTTGTTTATGCCCCATAATACCATACAATAAATGCAAGAAAGCGACCGCGCCGGCAGCTAAGACCGCCAGGCTCATCACATCCGAGTAATCATGGCCAGCTTTGTGCTCAGCTACTTCCAATTGGCATATTTACTGGTCAGCGTCTGCTGAAGACGTCGCTTCTCATCAGCGTCAGAAATCGCATCAATCTTGGTATAAATGTCGCCCAGCACCATCTCTGCCAAAGGGATTTTCGCCCGCAAGAAACTCAAGGTCCTTATCGCCGGAGCTTTTCTGGTTGGCGATGTACGTTGAGAAACCGACAGCACCACCAACAGGCTGTTTGTGCCGAACAACCCATAGATATACTGCCAAAACGGCCGAAATACCCCACCCGATGACCGCCCACGAAATTGACGTCATGTTCTATGCCCCCACCCGCACAATTAGTGTTGCGGTTAAACATGATTGTTCATTTGCCCCCCTAGCCGAAAGGCTTATTCTTCTGCAAAGACGCTCCCTTAATTCGGGCCGCAGATCTTCTCTAAAGTGTCCGTTCCAAAAAGAGTTGAGTGATTTCAGCAGGTTGTGATTCCGTCGGATTTGCAAGATTCGATGGAGATCACGATGGCCTGGACTGAAA
>NZ_JAMYRK010000119.1:0-8213 GCF_040321335.1 Mesorhizobium sp. M0437 | reverse complement strand
GAGGATGCCAGCAATCAGATCATCATTGGCGATGAGCACCAGTTGGCGGACGGCCGCGATGATATCGCCGGACGTGCTGTTGCGCTGTCCACGGCGCCGCTTCGGCAGGCGCAGTTCAGTATGGACGCCGCCAACCCAATGGATCAGAAGAACGATCTCTGACGCTTCGTCATCGATATCGGCGACCACCTCCCGGATGACGGTGCGAACGATGCGCTTCTTGAGCCTTGCATCCGTCGTCGGCGCCGCCCACACAGCCTTGAGATCGGCGGCGAGCGCGGCGACGTGTATTGGCGACAGAAGTGATGGCTCCGATGTCGAGGCATCATGCGCGGCAATCCTGCTCTCGATCTCGCCGACACGCGTCAGCGTTCGTCAGGGCTGCTGGCGCAAGGCTCTTTTTCCTGCCGCCCTACAGCCCAGACCTCAATCCAATCGAGAAGCTGTTCGCTAAGCTCAAGCACTGCATGCGACGTGCCGCCAAACGAAGTGTTGAGGCCCGTACACAACGCCATCGCCAACACCCTTGACGACGTCACCCCAAACGAAGCAACAACTACATCGAAAGCGCAGGCTACAAGTCAACCTAAATGCGAAACGCTCTAAGCGATCTGACCCAAGAATGATAGTGTTCCGACGGTCAATCAGAAGCATGAGAGGCGCGCAAAAACAAATCGTGAGCAGGAGTTTAAACACATTCTTCGAATTAGCGCGCTTGTAACATTGCCTAGTAACAAGAGGTACGCCTTCTGGTCGACATGCTAACTGATATGGGGCTCGAAACCAGCCTGGTACCGACGGCGGGGTATCCATGGTTGTGGCGCGATGGGAAAAGGCCCCAGGTAAGGCCAGTGTTGCTTTACGGGCATCACGACGTGCAACCGGCCGACCCTATCGACAACGCGAAGGGCGGCTCTTTGCCCGTGGTGCCGGCGATAACAAGGGCCAGCATTTCGCACAGATCATGGCTATTGAGTCGCACTTGAAGATGCATGGCATGTTGCCGATTTCGTGCGTGCCAACAAGGATATCCTAAAGGCTGACCTGGCCGTCACTGCCGATGGTCGTCGGCTGCAGTGCATAGAGGCAGTCATCGAGCGGCGGCAGAGTGTAGCGCCGGAAGGCGACGATGATCGCCTCTTCCGTCGATCGCGGTTCCAAGGGCCGGTCGGCCGATCGGCGACCGAGATCTGCTTCTTCCACTTCGCGACGGTCTTATGGTTGATCCCGTCGCGCTGGCCAGCGTCCTCAGGCTCTCTTGACTATGCTGTGTCGCTCGACGGATCGCCTCTGTCGTCGTGGCGCTCCCATGCAGAACCTGCCCCATAGCGCATCCTTTGATTCGGATGACAAGATGCCCATTAAAGTCTGGATCAAATATCTAGCACCATCCCCTCGACAACGCATTTGAACTCCAACACATTGTCTAGAGGAGACGATTTCTCGACATTCGCGGAAGATGTGCGTGGCGCCTTCGGAGCTCCGGACATTCACTGATCATTCTTCGCGCATCGGCAAACAGGCACATCGAGGTGGATTATCCACTGGTGCTGAGTGGGTCTGATAAGCACCGAGTGAGCCTCTACTCAGTGAGCCAGCACGCAGATCGGTGTTGCGGCCCAACTTCGACGGCTGGCGGTTCCTCTTCTTTGCAGTGGTCAAAGGCCAGGGGGCAACGCGGATGGAAACGACAGCCCCTCGGCACGTTCGCGGCGCTTGGAACCTCGCCTTGGAGGGTCGGCAACTCGCTGCGAGCTGCATCGCCGCCAATCTGCGGCGTGGAGTTGCGCAGCGCGACGGTATAGGGATGACGAGGGTTGAACGTGATCTCGTCAGCGCTGCCGATCTCGACCAACCGCCCAAGATACAAGACCGCAATCCGGTCGGCGATCAGCCAGGCAAGCGGGAGGTCATGGGTGATGAACAGCAGAGCCATATTGTGCTTGTCGCGCAGGTCGACAAGGACCTGAAGAATCTGCGCGCGTATCGAAACATCGAGCATCGAGACAGGTTCATCGGCGACGATGAGCTCCGGCTTCACGGCAAGCGCTCCGGCAATCACGACCCGCTGCCGCTGCCCTCCAGACAGCTCGTGCGGGAAGCGGGCGAAGAAATCATCGGGAGGATTGAGGCCGGCCGCCGCAAGCGCTTCGCGTATCCGCTCTGTGAGTTGGGTGCGGTTCTCGACTAGCCGCAGTGACCGCAACGGCTCCGCCACAACATCGAACACGGTGTGTCGCGGATTGAGCGCCTGATAGGCGTCTTGGAAAATCATTTGCACGCGATGCCGGTAAGACCGCAAAGTCGAGAAGCCTTGCACTGACGTCATATCGCGGTCGTCGAACAGCAACCTGCCGCCTGTTGGCTGGGCAAGCTTGGTAATGACGCGGCCCACCGTTGTCTTGCCGCTTCCCGATTCTCCGACCAGCGCTACGATCTCGCCGCGCCTAACGGTGAGGTCGATTCCGTCGACGGCGCGCACGGCACCGGCAGGTCGGCCCAGTACACGGTCGAACAGTCCGCCATGGATCGGGAAATGGACCTTCAGGTTCTCCAGACGCAGGATGTCGGCGGTGTCAGGCATGAGATGCGACCTTGTCTTCTTCCGTCAAGGACCGGTGAAGGTGACAGGCGACACGTCTCCCCCCGAAGAACTTATCAAGGCTCGGGACTTCAGTCGCGCAAACCCCCATAGCCGACGGGCAACGTGGATGAAAGGCGCAGCCTGACGGTCGGTTCATCAAGTTAGGGGGATCACCGGGGATGGGTCGAATCATCCGTTTGCCCTTCACTGGGTTCGGGATCGATTCGATCAGCAGCCGGGTATAGGGGTGCTTGGGTTCGGCGAAGATATCGGCGACAGTACCATCCTCGACGATGCGGCCGGCGTACATGATCATCACGCGATCACAAGACTCAGCCACCACGGATAAGTCGTGGGTAATCAAAATCAGGGCGAGGTTGAGTTGTGATCGCAACTCACCTAGCAGCTTAAGGATCTGCGCCTGCGTAATGACGTCCAGGGCCGTGGTGGGCTCATCGCCAATGATGATCGAGGGGCGACATGCGAGCGCCATCGCAATCATCACCCTTTGACGCATACCGCCTGACAATTCGTGGGGATAGGCGGTGCCGCGATCTGCTGGAATGCCGACGAGTTCGAGTAGCTCCCTTGCCCGCGCGATCGCCTCGCCACGCGACCTGCCGAGCTTCAGCATACATGGCTCGGCGATTTGCTTGATGATGCGGTGAAGGGGATTAAGCGCATTCATCGCGCCCTGGAAGACAACGGACGTTTCGCTCCAGCGATGTGGGCGCATCGCAACATCATCCTGGATTGGCAGTCGATTGCCGCGATAGCGCACCTGGCCCCCGCTGACCTGCGCGTTGGGCGATAGCAGCCCTGCGATCGCCATTGCGGTCGTTGTCTTGCCACTGCCCGATTCTCCGACGAGTGCAACTGCCTCCCCAGCTCGGACCCTGAAGCTCACATCATCGAGCGCACGCAATGAAACGCTCTTGAGGCGATAGTCGACAGAGAGCCCCTCCACATCGAGAAGCGACGTCGTGCCTTGAGAGGATTCTGTCATGGAATCACCCTTCGGCGCGGATTAAAGATGTCGTCGAGCGCATTGCCAATCAGGACGAAGCTAAGCGAAACCGTGAGCACGCACAGCCCAGGTGCGCCGAGATACCACCAGGCCCCAGCGCTGGCGGCGCCGGCACGCTGCGCGAAGGACAGCAGCGTGCCCCATGAGGGCTGGAACGGATCACCGAGCCCGAGAAATGAGAGAGCAGTTTCGGTATAGATCGCACCGGCGACCACCAGGGCACCATTGGCTGCGATTTGCGGCACGAGGTTCGGCAACAGATGGCGCACCATGATGTTGAGATCGCTGGTACCAACAACCTTGGCGCGCTCAACGAATTGCCGTTCTCGCAGTGACAGCGCTTGGCTTCGAATGACGCGTGCAACAAAAGCCCAGCTCGTCAAGCCTATGACCAGAATGATCACGAAAAGAGAAGGACGAAAACCAACGATATCTCCGCCACGCCCAATTACTTCCAAAACCACGGGGGTGATGACAAGAGCCAGCACGAAAGTGGGAAGGACGAAAAAGAAATCCGTCAAGCGCATCAGCCAAACATCGAGCTTCCCACCATAGTAGCCAGATATTATGCCGATTGCAGTTCCGACGATAAGGCTGATCACAGTAGCTACCAGCGCGATCGTAAGCGAGATTCGGGCACCATGAACGACCAGATTGAGGACGTCCCGGCCGACGTCGTCTGTCCCCAGCAGATGCTCCCTTTGGGGCGGAGTGAGGAAATCGCCAGTTGCGGTGGCTGCGGTTTCGAGCGGCCCCACAATAGTATCGGGTGCCGCTGCCAAGATAAGGAAGAACACGAACGCGAATAGGCCGAGCTGAGCCCCGGTGTGAGCAAGAAATTGGCTCAGAAAGTCCTTAATCGCTAGCGCCTTGATGCTCCAGATCGATTGAACAGTACTTTCGCTCATTGCCGGACTCGCGGATCAAGAATGCCGTAGGTCGCGTCGGCGACGATGTTCGCGACAACAATCGACGCGCCGAGCAACAGGAATATACCTTGAAGGACTGGGTAATCGCGTGCGTTGAGCGCCTCGACAGTCAGCCCTCCAATCCCCGGCCAAGCGAATACGGATTCGACGGTGATGGCACCCGCCACTACGTAGCCGAGATTGAGCGTCACCAAAGTGACGACCGGCAGCATCGCGTTGCGGAAGGAATGACGCATCAGCATCTGGCAACCGGTCAGTCCCTTGGCCCGTGCGGTCACCATATAGTCCTCCGTGACAACGTCGCTCATTGCGGCACGAGCGACCAGCACGTATTGCCCGAGAAGACCCAATGCCAACGTGGAGGCCGGAAGAACAAGATGCCGGATGCGGTCGACGAGCCAGTCAAGGGGACCCACGGACGTGAGCGAGGGGGAATAGGCACCATAGCCGGGGAGCCAGCCGAATCCTGTGCTGAAAACCACCACGAGAACCATGCCGAGCCAGAAGCCTGGCGTCGCATAGAGCGCCAGGGAGGCACCCATGGCGACTTGGTCGAAGGCTCTGCCCCGGCGCCAGCCTGCGTATATGCCGAGCATGACTCCGCCAACGATTGCAAATAGTTGAGCCACGCCCACTAGTGCGAGCGTGTCCGGAAGCCGCCCCAAAATCAAATCAGCTACGCGCCTGCCTCTGAATTTGAAGCTATAGCCAAGGTCCCCCTGGAGGGTTGCCGACAAGTAGTCGAGGATCTGGTCCGGGAACAGCGGCCGGTCGAGGCCCCACCGCTGGCGCTGTGCTTCGACCTGCTCAGCGGTCACGGCGTCGCGCGTCCCCGCCAGCAGCAGTTTGGCGGGGTCGCCTGGAATTACTCGAAATAAGATGAAGTTCAGGATCCCCACCATTAGAAGCGTTACGACCGCTCTAAGCAGAATTCGCCCGAGATATCGGCTTGCGCCGCCCCCCTGCCCACCGGGAAGCATCTTAGAGGGCCCTCAGCCGATCGAGCGGAAAATAGCCGCCCGTCGACAGCATGCCGTCCGTGCCCCAGCCCTCGAAACAGTCCTTGCGATGGGCTTCGAGCAGGTAGGGATAACACAGAATGATATACGGTGCTTTGGTGTAAAGAAGGCGTGCCGCCCGATCGACCAACTCATGGATCTTCTTCATATCGACGGTCACTTGGATCTCCGACAGGAGCGTGTCAAATTCCTCATCTGACCAGTATGATGTGTTGTCGACACCGATTTGCTTTCGACCGGCAAAGCGGAGCAGGTTATAAGGAATCACAGATGGCCAGCTGTTGGAAACAATAAGATCCCAGCCTCCGCCGCCGTTCTCCGGCGCTGCCGTACGGGCATCGAGCGAGCCGGAGTCGAGCTGGGTCACCGATACGGGAATGCCAATTTTTCCCAACCAATCTGTGATCAGCTGCACGGCCGCGATTGGTATCTCAAGGTTACCTGACCCCGTCCCGGTGATCAGCTCGAGCTGAAAGCTGTTTCCCTCCTTATCTTCGCGGATGCCGTCGCCGTTCGTGTCCCGATAGCCGGCGGCATTGAGCCGACGCTCCCCCTCGGCGAGATCGAAGTGACGCTTGATGTCGCTAAGGTCCGAGTAGATATCGGCCGCCATCGGCACGATCGCGCCCACTCCAGGGTCGGCCTGCCCACGGAAGGCTCGATCGACAATGGCCTTTTGGTCGATTGCATAACCGATCGCATCACGAAACGCCGGATCCTGCAGCGCCTTGGTGCTGCCTCCCCCCTTTCCGGAGAGAGTGTTGAAGGCCAGGTAATTGCGCTGCTCGGTACGCGATTGACCGACCTGGATGCCTGGATCCTTAGAGAGGTCTGCCCATTGGGCGGTCGTTAGGTGAATGCCATAATCGAGGCCACCGCTCTTCAGACCCTGCGCGATCGAATCGGGCGTGTTGAAGAAGCTGAAAATCATGCCCGCGATCGCCAGCCGCCCCGTGCGGAAATACGGGTTCGGCGTGAGGCGAGCAAATTGACCCTGCTGAAACTCCGAAACGATCATCGGCCCGGTTCCCACCAGCGGTGCGTCGTTGCCGAAGGCGCCACGCGAATCAGCGTATCTGACGTCCTTCCAAATGTGCTCGGGAACGACCATCACCCCCTTCTCGATTGGCCAGCGGGTGGGGACCTTGGTCACGATTTGCAAAGTCTCGTCGTCGGGGGCCGTGATAGAGTCCACGAGATCGAAGCCTCTAGCATTGTTGTAGCCGGAGTTCAGCTCGTCGGGCGTCCCTATGGAGCCGCGCAGATATTGATAGGTGAACGCAGCATCTCTGGCCGTGGCGGGCTGGCCGTCCGACCACTTCATGCCGGGCCAGATTTTAAAGGTCCACGTCAGTTGGTCGTCAGCAACGGACCACTCCTTGGCAAAACCCTTCCGATCGGGGTAGCGCAGGGCGTCCGAGCCGACCAAAAAATCATAAGTGAAGGCCAGCGGCCACCACGAGCTCCAGGTGGCAAAGGGGTTCAGCGTGTCGGGGGCGGCGATTCCGCCCAGACGCACGATGTGATCGTCGCAAGATGAGGCCAAAGCCCTTGAGTTTATTCCGAAGTGCGTAGCCGATCCTGCCAGCAGCGTTTTCACGAGCGTGCGTCGACTGAGTGACCACTTATTCATTCTGTCCTCCCTTCAAGCGCTGGTCACGCCGCAATTCCAGCCCCTCCAGAGCCATAATGCGAAGCTCTTGCCCCACACGTGATCTAGTTGATGACGCGGCGATTTCCTTTTTATTTCTGGGAGTTAGGATTGCGTGGAAGGCTCGAAATTGGCAAATATAAAATCGATATCACGACCATCGAAGGTTTAGATGGCTAATTTCCACCCCGTCTTCCAATAAACATGACAAGTGTACGAGGAGGAGGAGGCGGCACAGCAGACAAACCGCTGGGTCGACTTACAGCGGCAGCTGCGGTGCAGTTCCTCTAAATCAAGTTGGCGGGCCGGTCGGAAAAACGGCCAGACAGAGCCTGGCGGCGTGCAACTTCATTCGGCCTACGCCGTTGCTCTCTTCTTCACTCTACCGGGAAAAAACCGCAATTTTGCTTCTCCCTGATCGACAAGTTACGTCGTGCTTTTTACTTACTCAACTCACCTCTATCTGCCGAAGAATGGGAGAGGTTTAGTGATCCGCGAGGCTCTTGATCTCGCCCTGCATCTGCTCGCGCCCAGATTGCGGTCGAGCGCGCTGAGCGGCTCATCGAGCAGCAGGATCGGCGGATCGGCGATGAGCGCGCGGCAAGCGCCACGCGCTGCTGCTGGCCAAAATTGTTGCTCCCATTTTTGTGATCTTCGTATCTCAGCACATGCGACGCCAGACACAGCGGTTCCGGCGGCGGTCGGTTCATTCCGGCAACACGACTGACGGGGGAATTATAGTAGTCAGTTAGTCGTCTTGCCGCTCCTATAGTTCATAGAGGACTCACTGAAGAACCCACTCGTTCCAGCGCTGAACGAGCCGCTGAATATTCGTCTGGCCGTCTGATCCGACTTCGGCGTACCACCGCCCGTTAACGGGAATGCTGTTCGCCATGTAGTCAGGGTGGCTGGCGAGCTTTCGGGCCACCTTCTCCGGAATCAGCTTGAAGGCATTGAGGTTGGTCGGACCGTAGGGAATGAGCTGGGCAAAGGCCGCCTGGCG
>NZ_JAMYRK010000118.1:0-8315 GCF_040321335.1 Mesorhizobium sp. M0437 | reverse complement strand
TCAAAAAATTCATAACTGAACATTGCGATCTGTGATCCAACATCGAACCCTGCGTAGGACTATCGGCGAGCTGAGGACCACACCAGTCTCAGAGCGACGACATCATTGAGGCCCAAGGGCTCACGCATTTTCACGGTTTATTCGCCAGAATGATCAAGCTGATCAAAAAGCACCCATCGTTTGATTGATGAATCCATGCTGCGCGCCTGAGTGCATGTCTTCGAAGCTGAGCCGCCTCTCAAAGCGAGAGGACTCGCACCCTATGAAGCTGGCAACCTGCGTCCACGCACACCTAGAGCTGACTGGATTTTTCTCCTCAACCGCGACCCAGATACACATGTCCACGCAAGTGCCGTGCCAAAGGAAAAATCGTGCCGAAACAATTACGTGGCGCTACTAAGATGACTAGTGTCCGACATTGTCGGACATTGGACGTAAGCATCTGAGGAAGGTTCGAGTTTGTCGCGCGCGGGCCGGTTGTCGGACAGGACGATGCCAGGATCAGGCCAGAAAGCTCTAAAGGTGATACCGTGGCGATCCGGGCGGTGGAGGTACGCTGATCGAAGTCCTCGCCGATTGCTCAACCCGCGCCCACGGCGTAACAGGTCGGGGATCGCCGCTGAATGAAAGTTCAGTGGCAGCTCACCGTGCCTGGCGCACATCAGGTGACGCTTTCCTTTCGTCCAGTTGGAATGCCACCTTCGATCAGTCTTGCGGGACCCTGGTAGGCCGGCGGGCGCGCCTGAAGTCGGATCGCGAAACCCGGGGGGCCACACCTCTTTGATCAGTATTTTCCCGACTGCTCAAGCTGCTCGAAAAGCTCTTGTACGTTGTCTTCAAGAAATGCTTCCTCTCCGTTCCGATGGATGAGTTCAAAACTTATCCCCGTATTAGCGCATCGAGAAGAGAATGCTTGTGTTAGGCCAGGTCCTTCAATAATAGTCGTGTCGAACGACAATCCCCGCGCTCTAAGCGTATTGACCGCCGCCGACACATCGTCGACAGATAATGCAACATGAGCTAGACCAACCCCGTAGTTTTGGACAAGTTGAGACACCTGCGACTCTGGCTCTGTGCCTTGGCAAAGCACAAAGCACATGTCGTTCCGAACCATGTCCGCACACACCATCCCAGTCTTCTTACCTTTTATATGCAATCGCCGCCTAAGCTTAAAACCAAGGACATCTTGAAACAGGTCGATAGCGTCGTCTAGTTTATGAACCGCCAAAGCTATGTGATCAATGCCATGAAATCGAGGATTATGATGGCCATTTGCTTCGATAGATTCTTTCAGAGAGCCATCCGACGGCGAACCCACGGGATAAGTCATTTTTTGAGTCCTTCTGTTTAGGTGGACGCAGCCAATTTAACGATCGAGCCATAAGCTGTTAACAGCCTGACTACACATGAGTAGCCTCGCAGACCGGAATGGTCCGTTTTTGTGTGGTCATGGACAATTTCTGCTCAGTGTGAGCGCGTTTGTCGATGACAAGCATGTAACATGCCAAGCGGAAAAATCATTTCGGAGCAACAGAATGGGGGCAGAACAAGAGCAGTGCGAAATCTCGTACGCTAACGGGGAACAGAGCGTGAACTATGCCATAGTGCGGAAACCGGCGCATACGATCCCTGTGGACTCATGGCTCGCCGGGTTGGGGTCGGTAGCCTAAGGGTTCGAAAGCCTTCGGGCATCTGATGCTCGGTGTCCCAGGTGTAGATGCCTGTCAGGTTGATATGTTCCCAACTCAGCGCGAGATATGCTTCAACAGCTATCTGGAATGTTTCGCCCCCCTCGTTTCAACTGTGTGGCCCGCGCGGTCGAGATAGACCGTGTTCCAGTGTACGATCGCGCTGACGACGAGGTTGAGTCCGGATGCGCGGAACGCCTGGCTCTCAAACGAACGATCGCGAATTTCGCCTCGCTCATGGAAGAACACGGCGCGCTTGAGCTTGTGTGCTGCTTCGCCCTTGTTGAGGCCGGCTTGGCAGCGTGCCGGGCTTGAGTACCATTCAATCATGAATATGGATCGCTCGATCCTGCACAGTTCCCGCAGCGCCCTTGCGAGTTGGCTCTCACTTTGTGTGGTTCATCGGCTGTTAGCGGCAAGATCGCTAATGGGCGGGCATGCGAACGAAATCAAAATGGTCGCCCGGCCCAGGGGTCAAAGTTCTGGGCGTCGAGCTCACTGATGATGACAGTTGGGTTGTTTCCGCTGCCGGACCAGCGATCGGCATTTGCCCCGATTGCGGACGGCGAAGCCGAAATCGGCATGGGTGGTCCAGCCGCAGCCTTCAGGACCTTCCGGTCCAGGGTAAGGCTGTGACGGTGAGGCTCCTGCTGAGCCGCTGGCGATGCGCACATGAGAAATGTGAATGACAAACGTTCACCGACCGACTGCCGACGGTTGCTTCCCCTTATGCGCGCCGGACGACAAGGGTCGTGGAGATTGTCGGCCTGCTCGGCCATAGCACGGGCGGCCGTCCTGGCGAGCGCCTCATGCAACGGCTCGGCATGCCGGTCAGCGACGACACCATCCTGCGGCAACTGAAGCGTGATGCCGCGGTTGCTCACTGCGCCTCCGAGATCCGGGTGGTTGGCATCGATGACTGGAGCTGGCGACGCGCGACACGATACGGGACCATCATGGTCGATCTCGAGCGTCGCTCGGTTGTCGACATTCTGGACGACCCCAGCGTCGATAATGCAGCCAGGTGGCTGCGGAACCATCCCTTCTCGCAGAGCAATTCGGATTGGCCCCTTCGGACTTCGGACGCGAGTTCCGCACCGGAAGCGAACGGTTCCGGATCACGGCATCGATCCAAAGCGGCCACGCTACTCGATCTCCGCTGAGCGAATTCCCGACCGCAGAGGATTCAAATTTGCCCCCGAAAATGTCGCCATGCTCCTCCAACCCGAGGAGAGCAAGCCGTGAAGTTCTCCGATTGTTCCGCAAGTTGGCCAAAATCGCATATGTGGAACGGCCCGCTTGGCAAGATATTTCCTCATGTATTTCCCAAATATGGACGGTGCAGTCATATGTCCGGCCTGTTTTCTGGCAGCCACGGTCACGATGAGATCCGCGGAGCAAATCGCCTAATCAGCTTCTCGCGCTGTAACGCGCCTGCGATTTTGCGGTCTGATTTGCTTCGGGATGTCGTCCCGTTGGGTCATCACAATTGGCACCTTGCCTGCCTCTCCGACCGACTGGCCAGAAAGCTCTAAAACCTAAGCTTGGGCGATCATCTTCGCTCCTCTATAGTTATCGCCGTGAACGAGAAGAGCCCAGATGATGCGCGCGATCTTGTTTGCGAGAGCGACCGCGACAACCTTGAACGGGCGGCGCAATATCATCGCCGCTATCCATGGTGATGCCTGGAGGCCACGACGGGCGAGCTTGAGGACCGACGTTGCTCCAGCGACAAGCAGCGTGCGCAATTGCTGGTTTCCGCGCTTTGAGATCGAACCGATCCGTTCTTTTCCTCCGCTGGAATGTGCGCGTGGTGTCAACCCAATCCAGGCAGCAAAGTCCCGACCGGTTTTAAAGCCGGCAGGATCAGGGACTACTGCCCGGACGGTCGCCGCAATGATCGGACCCACGCCGGGGATCGCCGTCAAGCGTCGGGCGTTGTCATCTTTTCTTATAGCCTCAAGGATTTTTCGATCGAGCCTTTCAATGCGTGCCGTCACGGTCTCGATTTGCTCAACGAGCTCTTCCAAAGCCATTCGCGCTGCACCCGGCAATCTCAGGTCACTGTCGTCGCGTACTATGGCGGCAAGGCGGACGATTCCGACCAGACCGGTCGCCCTGACAATGCCCAGTTCGGCAAGATGAGCTCTCAGGGCATTGATTGTTTGAGTGCGCTGGCGGATAAGCAAATCTCGCGCTTTGAGCACCATTCCGGCAGCCTGCTCGTCCTGTGTTTTTACCGGAACATAGCGCATGGTCGGCCGCGTGACTGCCTCGCAGATAGCTTCAGCGTCTGCAGCATCGGTTTTGTTGCGTTTGAGGTAGGCCTTCACGTATGCGGGTGGCATCATCCGAACCGTATGACCCAGGGCCTGAATTTCCCGAGCCCAATAATGCGCGCTGCCACAAGCTTCCATACCCACGAGGCAAGGCTGCAACTTGCGAAAGAAGTCCAGAACCTGCGACCGACGCAGTGTACGGCGTACAATCACGGGTCCTTCTTCGGCTATGCCATGAACTTGAAAAACGGATTTGGCCAGATCAAGCCCGACTGTGGTAATCTTCTCCATGGAGCGGTCCTTCCTTTTTGTGGCGTTTCAACACGACCACGTTAGGCATTCGATGCCGTTTGAGAAGGGCCGTTCCACCTCATCAGCTTCGGGCCGAGTAGGCCTTGTCTGGGAGGAGGACGCGTGGCTGGCCCAGCCCGGCCCGCGGAAGCCTATATCGTTCCCGAAACACAGCTTCGCGAACATCGCGAGCAGTCCGAAAGACTGATCGCGATCGCCCGTAGCGGCCTGGAAACGCTTTTCAAGCAGGTGGCGGGCCAGAACTATGTATTGTATTGCTCCTGGCAAACGCAAAGGGCGTAACCGTCGACTTCTTCGGCGATCCGCTCTTCATGGACAATTGCGCTCGGCGGGGCTCTATCTCGGCTCCGAGTGGTCGGAAAGCCGCACCGGAACATGCGGCGTCGGCTCCTGCATCAGCACCGGCGAGGCGATGACCATCCATCAGACTGGCCATTTCGATACGACCCATACGCCGCTCTCCTGCACTGCCGCGCCGATCTTCGACACCAATGGCGGATTGGCTGCCGTGCTGGACATTTCCCTGCTTCGCTCCCCGCAACCGAAGGTCAGCCAGAACCTGGCGCTGCATCTGGTGACGGCCTCCGCGCGAAGCATCGAGCTTGCCAATCTGATGGCGCAGACGCACTCCGATTGGGTGCTGCGCTTTTCCCGTCCCGTGCGCCGCAACACCCGGATCGAGGCGTTGGCGGCGATGCATTTGGCCGCGTATGTCGAGACACAACGATGCACCCCTGCTCTCGGCGACCAGGTCCTCGGCTGTCTTCAGCTGGCGAACACCGTCCCATACGATGCCTACATCAACCAGCCGGCTTTCTCCTCGGACACAAACTCTTCCCCTTGGCGCCGTTGTCCGCACCGGCCAGCACGAAAGCCCTGCTGATAGTCGATGACCCGCAAACGGCACCTCCAGCGTCGGCGTGAAGATACGCACCTGAGCCGTGTGGTGCGCATCGGCCGGCTGCAAGACAAAGCTCGTCTCGGAGGAGTTGAACTCCGGTGCAACCGCCTGCATCTGATCAGTTGTCAAGTTGTCCGAACCGAGCACCACTGCTAGCGGATTGCCGCCGATTCGCGTGAAAACATCAACGATTTGATAGGTCAGCAACAAGGGCCTCTCCCACAGCCTTTGTGTGGTACGAGCGGCATTGGCTTAAGCCAGTCAAATCAGACATTTCGCCGACAAAGCAGGCCCAGCCGTCGAACGCGCACCATTTCAACACGAACTCAAATACTGGGAAGCTCGCGGTTATGGCCCTGCCTCGCTTCAGCGAGGTCGGCCCAACAGGGCAGGTTCGAGATGAGCCCGCCAGCAACGCTCGAGATCAAACGTTAGTGCGTGTCACGCTCACTGGCGCGCGTTCAGGCCAAAGCCCAGGGGTGATCGCGTCTGTTCATCGGCTAACAGCTCATCACGACGTCACCTCGGAGGACGAGAAAAGACTGTTGAGCGGGTACGAGCTGCCTCGGTCGTTCGTTCGATCGAAAGCACTGTGTGCGGAGGAAGTTCGCCATCATGCAGCGCGAGAAGATGTTCGTCTGCTTCCTTATCCGCGGCCGTGAGCCGATGGTTCAGACGCAGAAAGTCCATCCAGGTGGGCGTGCGGAATGTCTCTGTCCAAACCGAAGGCGTTTGAAGGTTTCGTTGGAGCGTCCAGTTTCGTGCGCCGGCACGGCTAAGAGCGTGCCGCTTTGTGCGCATGCAGCCGAGAAAGGCGTCGATATTCTTCTCGGATATGAAATAGTCGACCTTGGCAACGATCGGGCCACTCCTTGGCTTCAGATCGAGTGCCAGCTCGGGTGCGGGAAAATCCGAACTTTCCTGATCCGTTTCTTCCCATGGACGTATCGGCAACAGTATCCCCGCTGCTGCAACCAGCAACAGAGCCCCCGCGGCACCCTCCAAAGCCCAGGTCAAGGAGTAGTTCTGCGCGACGGACCCCCAGATCCAGCTGCCGGCGGCCATACCGCCAGCGCTCAAGGCGTAGTAGATCGAGAGCGTGCGGCCGACTACCCACCTTGGGCTTGCCAACTGCACCGACACGTCAATGCCCGTCCAGGTGATCAGCCAACCCGCGCCCCCGAGCGCCATAAAAATTGCTGCCACAGCGACCGACGAGGTCAGTGCCAGTGAAAGGCAACATGCTGCGCAAGCGACAGAGGCGAACGCCACCAGCCTGTTTTGAGACGTGATCCGCCTCAGGAAGCCGTTGCTCATGCCCGCGATGAAAGCGCCTATGCCGAAGCCGGCCAACAGAATACCGTAGACGATCGGCCCGCTTGCCAGCTTGTCCCGGACGACGAGAGGCAGCAGCGCGAGGATGGAGATGCTTGCCAAGCCGAAAAGGGCTGCACGGGCGATCGCCGACCTGATCTCCAGGGAGATCACCGTGAAGCGCACTCCGTCATGAATCGCCATCGTCATTCTCTCACGAGGGAGAGGCGAAGAGCGAACTTGCCATTTGGTGCGCCATATTGCGCTTAGAGGCGCCACATCACTCAGCGCGGCCAAAGCGAAAGCGGCCAGCGGTCCAAAGAAGGCCAGGATCACGCCCCCCAAAGCCGGACCAACGCTGCGCACAATGTTGTATCCGACAGACATAAGTGTCACAGCAGCCGGAATGTCGCGCTTGTGGAGGATATCGCCCACGGACGCATGCCAGGCCGGATCAGTTAACGCGAAGCCGCAGCCAGCCAGGAAACCCAATCCGAGTATCAGCCAAGGATGGACAAATCCCAGTCCCACTGAAACCATCAGCGTCGTTGATGCCAATGCTATCAAGCAGTGCCCCGCAAACATCACCCATCGGCGGCTGAAGTTGTCGGCGATGGCTCCCGCGAGGATTGAGAGGAAGAATACCGGTAATGTGGATGCGGCCTGCACGAGCGCGACCAACAGATCCGAAGCCGAAATGGTGACCATGAGCCAACTGATGGCGACTGTTTGCACGAGCCATCCCAGGCTGGATATCTGTGTAGATATCCAGATCGAACGAAATACCTGGTTCCGAAGCGGGGCGAGCGTCGTTGGAACGGACGGATGAGGATTTTCGTGCTGCACGTTTTTTTACCTTCGAGGAGCCGATTGTTTAACACGGCTGCCACTATTGCCTTTTAGTCTTTACGATGTTGAGCAATGCGTCAGTACTTTCAGGCATGACCGAGCACTCGCTTCCGCATGCTCTAAGTTCACCCTTGGGCCCGACATATCGGTTTAAGATGACGCGCTCAATCCCGAGTTCTTAGCAGAGATCGGGGTCGGAAGTGTCGCATTGAGCCACATAGCAGACTGCGCGGGGCGAATATCCGTCTTGGCGAGCGCGAATTTCCTGCCTCCTTTGCGGCCGCGCGCCCCGGCTGCGGCGTGTCCGGCCAACCTCGCCAGTTGAAGTAGGTCGTCTGGCTGATTCCCGCCCGCCGACAGATCTCCGCGACAGGAATCCCGTCCGCTCCCTACTTCAAAATAAACGCCTTCTGCGCGTCCGAAAACTTCGATGCCTTCTCCGCTCCTCCCCGCCAAGGGACGCTACCGCGGAAAGCTCCACTTTCGAACAGTCCAGTTTTCAGGGGTCAGAGCAGCATGATCTGCTTCCTGATGCGCGCCGACCCGGAGGATATCCGCGCGGCGCTCTTCGCCGAAAAGTCACTGGGCGAACTGCCGTTCAGGCCCTTCCCCTCCGGCCACACCAGGCAGGCGCCGCTGGCGGAGATGTCTTGAGCCGGAGGGGACGAGCTACTGGCAGCAAAGATGCAGAAAGAGCTTTCTCCTGACATAAAGAGGCCTGCTGCTTCCGCGCCGATTCCAAATCTTTTGCTCCTCGGCCGTCCCTATTCCGTCTTGACTAGTACGAACCTACTACCTATCTCACGGTCGCGTTAGCACTCGCTTCGGCTGAGTGCTAAGCACGCTCCGGCAACGGAGAACCGTTCAACAGCACCAGGGAAATCCAAAAATGGCAAAGTCGAATTTCCGGCCGCTGCATGACCGCGTGGTCGTTCGCCGCGTCGAGTCCGAAGCGAAGACCGCCGGCGGGAT
>NZ_JAMYRK010000117.1:0-8997 GCF_040321335.1 Mesorhizobium sp. M0437 | reverse complement strand
TCCAAACCATCGACCTCAACCTCGTCGAGAGATAGCATGGAGCACTGTTCGCGATGTCCTCGCACACCTGTTCGCGATGTCTCCGGTCCAAACAGGGGGGAGATTGGCAGTTGGGCCGCCGGCCCCAGGCATGCAACGGCAATAACTGGCGAAATCAGGAATGGCGGCCGATCTCCCCCCTTGAGGGGGAGATGTCCGATAGGACAGAGGGGGGCGCGAAGGAATGCAAACATTGCGCTGTTCAGCCCCCGAACGGGCGCAGCAGCGCCCGCGAGATGATGTGGCGCTGGATTTCCGAGGTGCCTTCCCAGATGCGCTCGACGCGGGCGTCGCGCCAGATGCGCTCGAGCGGCAAATCGTCCATCAGCCCCATGCCGCCATGGATCTGGATCGCCTCGTCGGCGACAAAGGCGAGCATCTCGGTGGCCTTCAGTTTGGCCATGGCCATGTCCTGGTCGGTGACGGTACCCTGATCGTACTTCCAGCCGGCTTCGAACACCATCAGGTCGGCGGCCTTCAGCTCGGTCGCCATGTCGGCGAGCTTGAACGACACGCCCTGGAACTTGCCGATCGGCTGGCCGAACTGCTGGCGCTGCGCGGCGTATTCGACGGCGTGGCCAAGCGCCCGCTCGGCGCGGCCGAGGCAGGTGGCGCCGACCTGCAGGCGCGTCGCGCCAAGCCATGAATTGGCGACGTCGAAGCCTTTGTGGACCTCGCCCAGAACCTGACTGGCCGGCAACCGGCAATCGTCGAATTCGAGGATGGCATTGGTGTAGCCGCGATGCGAGACGTTGCGGTAGCCGTCGCGCACGGTGAAACCCTTGGTGCCCTTGTCGACGAAAAAGGCGGTGATCTTCTTGCGTTTTCCACGCGAAGACTCTTCCTCCCCCGAGGCCATGAAGACGATGGCGAAATCGGCGAGGTCCGCATGGCTGATGAAATGCTTGGTGCCGTTCAGCACCCAGTCGTCGCCGTCTTGCACGGCGGTTGCCTTCATGCCGCGCAGATCGGAGCCGGCGCCCGGCTCGGTCATTGCCAGGCAATCCCATTTCTCGCCGCGAATGCAGGGAAACAGATATTTTTCGCGCTGCTCCGGCGTGCCGGCGAGAAGGATGTTCGAAGGCCGCGCCACGCAGGTCCAATGCAGCGCGTAATTGGCGCGGCCGAGTTCCTTTTCATAGAGCAGCCAGGTCACCGTATCGAGCCCGGCGCCGCCGACGTCGGCCGGCATGTTGGCGGCATAGAGGCCGGCTCCGATCGCCTTGGCCTTGATCTCCTCGATCAGCTCGCGGCGCAGCACGCCGGTGCGTTCAACCTCGCGCTCATGCGGGTAAAGCTCGTTCTCGACGAAGGCCCGCGTCGTCTCGACGATGAGCTTCTGCTCCTCCGAAAGACCAAAATCCATGGTCTCAGCCTTTCTTCCTTTTCTTCGGCTTTTCAGCCTTTGCCTTTTCGGCCGCCTTGGAGGCGGTGGGCTTCTTGGCCGCGAGCTTGGCTAGCTGCCTGGTGTAGTCCTTATGCAGGGCGCCGGCACCCCAGCCTTTGCCTTTGTTCTGCTTCGACAGTGCCTCCATGATGGCGACCAGATTGTCGTCGCGGATCTTTTCGAGCTCGCGGATCGACAGACCGTGCGCCTGATCGTCCGACTGGGTCGCGATCAGCTCGACCAGTTCATCGTTGAACTCCGGCACGTCCATCAGCTTGGTCCACGGCCATTTCAGGCACGGGCCAAACTGCGCCATGAAGTGGCGCATGCCGGCCTCGCCGCCGGCGACGCGATAGACCTGGAACATGCCCATCTGCGCCCAGCGCAGGCCGAAGCCGTAGCGCATGATGTCGTCGAGCTCCTCGACCGTGCAGATGCCGTCCTTGACCAGCCACAGCGCCTCGCGCCAGGCCGCTTCGAGCAGCCGGTCGCCGACGAAGGCTTCGATCTCCTTGCGGATCACCACCGGCTTCATGCCGATCGAGGCATACATCTCCTTGGCGACTTCGATCGCCTCGGGAAAGGTCTGTTCGCCGCCGACGATTTCGACCAGCGGCAGCAGATAGACGGGGTTGAACGGATGGCCGACGACCAGCCGCTCCGGGTGCTTCTTCATCGCCACCTGCATGTCGGTCGGCTTGATGCCGGAGGTGGAGGATCCGACAATGGCGTTGGCCGGCGCATAAAGGTCGATCTCGGCCAGCACGCGGTGCTTCAGGTCGAGCCGCTCCGGCACGCTTTCCTGGATGAAGTCGGCGTCTGCCACCGCCTCGGCGATCGTCTTGGCGAAGGTAAGCTTGCCCTCCTTCGGCAGGCCGCCGGGCAGCATCTGCTTGTAGGCGCGTCGCGCTCCCTTCATCACCTCGCCGACCTTGCGTGACGCCTCGGGGTCGGGATCGAAGATCGACGCGTCGATGCCGTTGAGCAGCAGCCGCGCCACCCAGCCGGCGCCGATGACGCCGCCGCCGATGGCGGCCGCCTTGTTGATGATGCTCATGCGGAGGCTCCGGTTCTTGTCCTGGCTGTTGCGGGGTCGGTGAGGGCGACGCGCTCGCCGGCACGGATCACGGACGCGTCATAGGCCTTGCGCGCGAACACTTCGAGCAGGAAGGGCCGGAAGAAATCGATCGGCAATGTCTCGTAATCCGGGTCGAAGCTCGACTGATCCCAGCGTTCGCAAAACTCATCGCAATCGTCGAAGTAGATGTGCCCGGCGAAACGGTCGCGGGCGTGTGGATTGCCGCCGAGGTGGTGGGCGTAATAGAGGCGCTGGAAATCGCCGTGCTTCTCCACCACCCAGGTGCATTGCTCGCGCACAAAAGGCTTCAGGATCGACGCCGCATACTCGTCGTGGTTATAGGGCGCGTAGATGTCGCCGATATCGTGCAGCAAGGCGCAGGCAATCCAGTCGGTGTCGGCGCCGTCGCGCCAGGCCCGCGTTGCCGCTTGCAGCGAATGGCCGAGCCGGGTGATCTTGTAGCCCGAGAGGCTCGCATCGAGCTGGACGAGCGCGTCGAGCAGCCGCTCGCCGGTCTTTGCCGCGTAGTCGATCTCGTGCTCGGTGAGGAAGGCGTAATCCTCGCGGTCGCCGTCCTTCATGGCGGTGAATTTCACGGTCTTCATCGGCGGCTCCTCCCAACCGGCTACCGGCTTTTCAAAGCGGTGCGCGCTTCGTCAGGTTCAGCTTCTTGCGGACTTCGTCCGGGCCGATGACCCTGGCGCCCATATTCGACACGATGCTGACCGCCCGCTCGACCAGCTGCGCATTGGTCGCCAGCACACCCTTGTCGAGCCAGAGATTATCCTCCAGTCCGACGCGGACATTGCCGCCGGCCAGCACCGCGGCCGCGACATAGGCCATCTGGTTGCGGCCAATGGCAAAGGCCGACCAGTTCCAGGTCGACGGTACATTGTTGACCATAGCCATGAAGGTGTTGAGGTCGTCCGGCGCGCCCCACGGCACGCCCATGCACAATTGCACCAAGGCGTCCGGCTTCAGCACTTCTTCCTCGACCAATTGCTTGGCGAACCACAGATGCCCGGTGTCGAAGGCCTCGATCTCCGGCTTGACGCCGAGCGCCGTCATCATGCCGCCCATGGCACGCAGCATGCCGGGCGTATTGGTCATGACATAGTCGGCCTCGGCGAAATTCATGGTGCCGCAATCGAGCGTGCAGATTTCCGGCAGGCACTGGCGCACATGTTCCATGCGGTTGCTCGCGCCGCCCATGTCCGTGCCTTTTTCGTTCAGCGGCAGCGGTTTCTCCGGCGGGCCGAATACCATGTCACCCCCCATGCCGGCGGTCAGGTTCAGCACCACGTCGACGTCTGCCGCGCGGATGCGCTCGGTTACTTCGCGATAGAGATGCACGTCGCGCCTAGGCTTGCCGGTCTCGGAATCGCGCACGTGGCAGTGCACGATCGCCGCACCCGCCTTTGCCGCCTCGATGGCCGAATCGGCGATCTCTCTGGGCGAGCGCGGCACATGCGGGCTGCGATCCTGCGAACTGCCGGACCCGGTCACGGCACAGGTAATGAAAACCTCACGGTTCATCGCTAACGGCATCGGATTCTCTCCCAATAGAACGTAGGGCAAGAATGCCTGACTTGCCGGAAACTGTTTTGCGTTTTACGAAGATCGTGTGACCAAAAACGAAAAACCGACGATCTTTCGGGCCGAGCGTTTGCCGCTCAAGGTAACGCTGCTGGTATTCTCCGGCTCGTCGATCATGTGCGTCGCCTCGGCCGTCGATCCGTTGCGCGCCGCCAACCGCATTGCCGGTGAGACGCTGTTCGATTTCAGGCTGGTCTCGGTGACAGGCGAGGCGCCGGTCACCACATGCGGCCTGCCGGTGGCGGTCAGCGGCCGCTTCGATGCGGCTGACACAACCGATATGCTGGTCGTCGTCGCCGGCTTCGGCTCGCAGAACCATGCCACATCGGCCTTGCTGTCCGGACTGCGCCGGGCGGCGCGCGCGGCACGCGCCTGGGGCGGCGTCGAGGCCGGCACCTGGCTGGTTGCCCGCGCCGGTCTGCTGGAGGGGCGCAGCGCCACCACCCACTGGGAGGACATGGAGGATTTCTCGTCGGCCTTTCCCGGCGTCGACGTGCGCCCCGACCGCTACGTCATCGATGGCCCGGTGTTCACCACCGGCGGCGCCTCGCCGACCTTCGACCTGATGCTGCATCTGATCCGCACGCGGCTCGGCATGGCCGTGGCGCTCGATGTCGCGAGCGTCTTCATCTACGACCAGGCGCGCGCCGCGACGGACGCGCAACCGCTGGTCTCGCTCGGCCGTCTTGACGGCTACGATCCCAGGCTGGCGCAAGCCATCCGGCTGATGGAAGCGCATGTCGACCAGCCGCTGACTATCGCGGCCGTGGCAAAGCGCGCCGGGGTGACGGCACGGACGCTGGAAAGCATCTTTCGCAAGTCGATCGGCGAAACGCCCGGCGCTTATTACCTCAGGCTGCGCCTCGGCGCCGCGCGCCGGCTGGTGGTCGACACGCGCATCGCCATGGCGGACATTGCCGGGCGAACGGGGTTTTCGTCCGCCGCGGCATTTTCCAGAGCGTTTTCAAGAGCGTTCGGCGAAGCGCCGGTCAGGCTGCGTCGGGGATAATGCATGTCGCCCAAAAGCCTGGCCACGGGCTTGACCCGAGCGTGCGTAGCGGTTTTGCGATAACGACATCCATAGGCAAAGGTAGATCAGGCAGCGTCCTGGCGGTCGCTGCTGCCGTCGATCTGCGAGCGCATCTGTCTCGCAAGATGGGTCTCGAAGCGGCTGGCGACCGCGCGATCCCATTCGTTTGCACTCAGCGCACCTTGTTTCGGGTGCGGCAGCGCCATCAGCCGGTCGATGATCGATCCAGCCTCGCCAGATGAGAGCAGGGCGTCGATTTCGCGTTCGTGCTGCATATCGTTTCGCCTCCTTCTTTCTGAATCCCGCCACGAACCACACTATAGGAGGTTCGTGACGGCTGTTTGAAGGCAAGAGCGAGGCGATTGATGGGCGATGCCGGGCAAAGTTTTGTCCGCCGCCGCCCATCTTGGGCACGATCGTTCCGGCAGGTCACGCAGTGCTTCAGCCAAGCCGCATCGACAGTTCAACATCCTCGCCGAACGGCGTGGACATGTAGCCACTCCCGGTCGAGCGCACCCGCTCGAGGTATTCGGGGCAAAGATCTGCGTTGTCGGCAACGACGAAGGCGCCCGGTCTGAGGCGGCTTTCAACCAGACTCAAGATCTCGGGATAGAGCGCTTTGGCGCCGTCGAGCAGAAGCAGGTCGACGCTTTCGGGAAGATCGACGCTTAATGTTTGCAGCGCGTCTCCTTCGCGGGTTTCCACCATGTCAATGAGACCGCCTGCTGTCAGATTACTCCTCGCGCGCGCGACCTTGGATGGCTCGAACTCGCTGGTGATCAGGCGGCCACCGCCATTGTCCCGCAAGGCTGCGGCAAGGTGCAGGGTCGAGATGCCGAACGAGGTTCCAAATTCGACGATCGTCCGTGCGCCGCTGCCTCGTGCCAGCATGTAGAGCAGCGTGCCGGTCTCTCGCGAAACGGGAAGCCAGAGATCCCTTAGCCGCCCATAGAAATCGAGGTATTCGGTCTTGCTTCGAACCAGCCGCATCCGCTCCTCGGCGGAGAGTTCCGCCACTGCAGGGCTTGTTGCCGCAGCGGCTTCCTCGAACAGGCGGTCCAGCAGGGGCGCGAGCGGCGTTGTCGTCAGTGTGGTCATATCGGTCTCCAGTCGGAATTGAACGCGTTCTTGTGCGACATTCAAAATACGACTAATCATTCGCATTCACTAATCGCATTGGCGCGGCTCTCAATGAGCGACAACCGAAGTCCGCGGATTTCCTCGCGAAAACAGCCGAAGCAGGCCCGCTCGGCGGAGCTCGTCGCTGCGATTTTGCAGGCTGCTGTTCAGGTTTTGGCGAGGGAAGGCGCGCAGCGCTTCACCACGGCGCGCGTGGCCGAGAAGGCCGGCGTCAGCGTCGGATCGCTGTATCAGTATTTTCCGAACAAGGCGGCGATCCTGTTCCGGCTCCAGAGCGACGAATGGCGGCAGACGACCAGTTTGCTGCGCGATATCCTCGAGGATATCAGGAAACCGCCGCTTGACCGGCTGCGCGACCTGGTCCACGCCTTCCTCCGCTCGGAGTGTGAGGAGGCTGCGGTGCGTGTGGCGCTCGACGACGCCGCCCCGCTTTACCGCGACGCGCCCGAGGCGCAGGCGGCGAGGGCGTCCGGAGACCGCACCATCCAGCTCTTCATGCAGGAGGCGTTGCCGAGCGCCGCGCAAGCGACTCGCGAATTGGCCGGCGACCTGGTCATGACGACGCTCAGCACGGTGGGGAAGCAGTTCTCGGAGACGCCTCGAACCCCCAAGGAGATTGAAGTCTACGCCAACGCCATGGCCGACATGTTTTGCGCCTACCTGAGAGGCCTCGATCACGGCTAAGGCGCGCCAGACCCGGTCAGCGAACAGGCGACGCGAGTTTCACACGGGGCAAAACCTTCGTCGGTTCAGCCCCGCAGAGAAGCCGTCTTAGCCGGCGGCCGCTGAACAATGCGGCCGCGAACTGGGTACGCCTCAGACGTACCGGTTGACGATGTTTTCGAGCAATTCCTGGCGGCCGGATCTGGGCTGCGGCTCGATCTTCTCTTTGACGACGCGCTCGGCGATTTCCTCCAGCGTGCGCTTGCCGGCAAGCATCGCCTTGGCCTCGGCCGAATCCCAGCCGGCATAGCGCTCGGCGAGCGGGGCGGACAGCGCCTTGTCCTCGACCATGCGCGCTGCCGCCTTCAGGCCGCGAGCGCAGCAGTCCATGCCCCCGATATGGCCGATCAGCAGGTCCTGCGGATCGAGCGACTGGCGCCTGAGCTTGGCGTCGAAATTGGTGCCGCCGGTCTTGAAGCCGCCGGCCTGCAGCACCTGGTAGTAGGCCAGAGCCATCTCCGGCACATTGTTGGGGAACTGGTCGGTGTCCCAGCCCGACTGGTAGTCGTTGCGGTTCATGTCGATCGAGCCAAAAATGCCGAGCGCATTGGCCAGCGCCAGTTCATGTTCGAACGAATGGCCGGCCAGGATGGCGTGGCCCTGCTCGATGTTGAGCTTGACCTCGTTCTCCAGTCCGAAACGCTTGAGGAAGCCATAGACGGTGGCGACGTCGTAATCATACTGGTGCTTGGTCGGCTCCTGAGGCTTCGGCTCGATCAGGATGGTTCCTTCGAAGCCGATCCTGTGCTTGTAATCGACGACCAGGTTGAGGAAACGGCCGGCCTGTTCCTGCTCGCGGGCAAGGTCGGTGTTGAGCAGCGTCTCATAGCCCTCGCGGCCGCCCCACAGCACGTAGTTCTCGCCGTTCAGCCGCTTGGTGACGTCGATGCAGTGTTTCACCGTCGCCGCCGAATAGGCAAAGACGTCCGGATCGGGATTGGTGGCGGCGCCTGACATGAAGCGGCGGTTGGAGAACAGGTTGGCCGTGCCCCACAGCAGCTTGACGCCGGTCTGCTTCATCTTTCCCGAGAAATAATCGGCGATCTCGTCGAGCCGCGCCGCACTTTCGGAAAAGTCCCGGCCCTCCGGCCGCACGTCGGCATCGTGGAAGCAGAAATAAGGCGCGCCCAGCAGCGAAAACATCTCGAAGGCGACGTCGGCCTTGAGTTTGGCCAGCTCCATCGTGTCGGTACCGCCGGCCTTGGGGAACCATGGCCGGTCGAACGTCTGACCGCCGAACGGATCGCCGCCCGGCCAGGCGAAGGAATGCCAATAGGCGACGGCAAAGCGCAGATGGTCTTCCAGCCGCTTGCCGGCGACGATCTCGTCGGGATTGTAGAACCGATAGGCCAGCGGATTGGTCGAATCCGGTCCCTCGTATTTGATCTGTTGGATGTCGCCGAAAAAACCGCTGCTCATGTTTTTTTCCTCTCGCATGGTTCGGCCTGATTACCTCAGGCGTAATTGGTTTCGCGCTGGCGCTGGTCGAAAAGGCTCATGTCAAAGCCACCCAACGAAGGAGACAGACCATGACCGACCTCAACACCATTGCCGAAAACTACATCGCCGCCTGGAACGAGAGCGACGCCGCACGCAGGAAAGCCTTGCTCGAGGCGACCTTCACCGAGGACGTCGGCTACCGCGATCCGATCATGCAGGGCGACGGCCATGACGCCATCGCCGCGCTGATCGAAGGCGTTCAGCAGCGCTTTGCCGGCTTCAGGTTCTCGCTGAAAGGCAAGCCGGACGGCTTCGCCGATACCATCCGCTTCTCCTGGAACCTCGGGCCGGAAGGCGTCGGCTCCGTCATCGAAGGCACCGATATCGGCGTCATCGAAAATGGCCGGCTGAAAAGCGTCACCGGCTTTCTCGACAAGGTGCCGGCACAGTGAGGCCTTCTCGGCGGGGGCCCGCGCGGGGGGGGGCACGCAACAACCGAAGGCGGCACCAGAGACCGGGGAATAAATGGGGGGCTGTGGAAGGCGGCATGAGGAGCCGCGGTAT
>NZ_JAMYRK010000116.1:0-9033 GCF_040321335.1 Mesorhizobium sp. M0437 | reverse complement strand
CCAGAAGCTGCGCTCGGCCTTGGTGGCGCGCCGATAGGCGTGGAGCACCGGGAGCGTCACCTTGCCCTCGCGGAAATCGTCGCCGACATTCTTGCCGAGATCCTTGCTGGTGCCGCCGTAATCCAGCGCGTCATCGATCAGCTGGAAGGCAAGGCCGAGATTCATGCCGTAGGAGCGAAGTGCCGCGCGATCATTGCGCGTCGCCTGGGCGATGACCGGGCCGACCTCGGCGGCAGCGGAGAACAGCGCCGCGGTCTTGGCCTTGATCACCGCGAAATGCTCGTCCTCGGTGGTCTCGAGGTTTTTGGCGGCGGCAAGCTGCATCACCTCGCCTTCGGCGATGACCGAAGCGGCGCTGGACAGGATGTCGAGCGCTTCCAGCGAGCCGACGTCGACCATCATGCGAAAGGCCTGGCCGAGCAGGAAATCGCCGACCAGAACACTGGCCTGGTTGCCCCAGATCATACGCGCCGTCTTCTTGCCGCGCCGCATGCCGCTTTCGTCGACGACGTCGTCGTGGAGAAGTGTCGCGGTATGCATGAATTCGACCGATGTGGCGAGCTTGACATGGCCGTCGCCGGAATAGCCGAACATCTGGGCGGCGGCGAGCGTCAGCATCGGCCGCAGCCGTTTGCCGCCCGACGAGATCAGATGGTTGGCAATCTCCGGGATCATCTCGACATCGGAGCCGGCCTTCGACAGGATCAATTTGTTGACGCGCCCCATGTCGGCCGCGGTCAGGTCGATGAGGTCCTTTATCGAGGCGGCTTCGCGCTTCCCGTTTTCAATGTTGAGAACGACACCCACGGCAAAACTCCCAACCTCGATATGCACGACGGCAACATGGTCCCTGGACAGACTCTAGGGTGTCACCCACTGCTGCGGCAAGAGGCGAATTGGCGCGCCGGCTCTGGTACATGATCACGCCTACGTTTACATCAACGCCGCAAACTGCGAGTTTAGGGCCATGATCTATCGATATGATCGAAATGGTGTGAGGCCATCCGTCCGGATACGCGGAGCGAAGGCGCAGGAAGCCATTCGGCTTTCAAGTCCTTCGCGACAAAGTAGCCGGGCAGATGGACCACATCCTCCGGACGCCGAAACGGCTGCAAGCTGCGTCGTCGAACCGCTCGGCCGGGGGAAAGACCCCGACCTTCACGCTTCTCCTCGCATCTTCTTGCCGTTTCAGGCGCCATTTCGACCATATCGATAGATCATGGCCCTAATCCGATGATAGAGCTCATCCGCACCAACGACGCCGTCATCATTTCGTTTGTCGAATCGCTGATGCGCGATGCCGGCATCGGCTGTTTCGTCGCCGACCAGAACATGAGCGTCCTCGACGGCTCGATCGGCATCCTGCCCCGCCGTGTCATGGTGGATGCCGACAAGGCCGATGCGGCGCGGCGCATCCTGACGGATGCCGGCATCGCCAACGAGATCCGCCAAAAATAATGTCCGCGTCGCCCGCTGCCCTTGTCCCGGACATGCCGGCTCATACGGTCGATGCCTTTCATCGCGGTCGCTTCTGGCTGGTGCAGCCGAGAAAGGCGGGCCACCGCGCCGGCATGGATGCGATGATGCTGGCGGCTGCCGTGCCGTCCTCCTTCGCCGGGCGGCTTGCTGACTTTGGCGCGGGTGCCGGTGCCGCCGGCCTGGCGGTACTGTCGCGCTGCCCCGCTGCAGAGACCGTGCTTGTCGAGCGTTCCCCGGAAATGGCGGCCTTCGCCACCACCACGCTTGCCCATCCCGGCAATGCGCATCTCAGCGACCGCGCCTCGGTGCTCGTCGCCGATGTCGCGCTGTCGGGCCGGGCGCGAACGGCCGCCGGCCTCGAGGACAACAGCTTCGATTTCGTCATCATGAACCCGCCGTTCAATGCCGCCGAGGATCGCGCGACGTCCGATCCGCTGAGAAAGGCCGCGCATGTCTCTGCGGATGGGCTGTTCGACAGCTGGATCCGCAGCGCGGCCGCGGTGGTCAGGCCGGGCGGCGGGCTGGCCGTCATCGCCCGGCCGGAACAGCTCGGCGCCATCCTCGATGCCATTGCCGGCCGCTTCGGCGACGCCGAGATGCTGGCCGTCCACCCTCGCCCCGAAGCGGCGGCGATCCGCATCGTCGTCCGGGCAGCACTCGGCGCACGCGGCAAACTGTCGATCCAGCCACCGCTTATGCTGCATGCCTATTCAGGCAATGGCCCTTCGGAGCGGGCAGAGCTGATCAATAACGGGCTGGCGTCGCTTTTCGGAGACTGATCCATTCTGATTGCCGGGGTGACGGCATTGCCGTTGGCTGGCGAATTCCTACATGCCTCAAGCAAATCGACCGGAGACCGCCCCCTCGTGAAACGCCTTTTCAACCGCCTGCTGCCGAAATCCTGGCGCTCCGCCGTCGTCACCATTCCGGTCATCCGGCTGCACGGCACCATCATGCCCGGCGGCGGCCAGTTCCGGCCGAGCCTGTCGCTCGCTTCCACCGCCGGCCTTCTCGAAAAGCTGTTTTCCTTCGACGCGCCGGCGGTCGCCATCTCGATCAACTCGCCAGGCGGCTCGCCGGTGCAGTCGCGGCTGATCTTCAGGCGCATCCGCGACCTGGCGAGCGAGAAGAACAAGAAGGTCCTGGTTTTCGTCGAGGACGTGGCGGCATCGGGCGGCTACATGATCGCGGTCGCCGGCGACGAGATCTTTGCCGACCCGTCCTCCATCGTCGGCTCGATCGGCGTGGTGTCGGCCTCGTTCGGCTTTCCGGAGCTGTTGAAGAAGATCGGCATCGAGCGCCGCGTCCACACCGCCGGCCAGAACAAGGCGGTGCTCGACCCGTTCAAACCGGAAAAGAAGGAGGACGTCGAGCGCCTGAAGGCGCTGCAGCTCGAGGTCCACGAGACCTTCATCGACCTCGTCAAGGACAGGCGCGGCAGCAAGCTCAAGGACGATCCCGACCTGTTCACCGGCCTGTTCTGGACGGCCAAGAAGGGGCTTGAACTCGGACTGGTCGATGCGCTCGGCGACATGCGCAGCGTGCTGAAGAGCCGTTTCGGGCCGAAAACCCAGCTCAAGCTGATCACCGCGCCGCGCGGCCTGTTCGGCCGCTTCGGCCTGTTCGGCTCGAGCTTTTCGGCGCCCGATATCGCCGCCGCCGCGGCAAGCGGCGTCATCGATGCGGCGGAAGAGCGCGCGCTGTGGGCGCGCTTCGGGCTTTGAAAAGCCGGTGAAAGCGTCTAGCATAAATCATCAACCGACCCGACCGGCGGCCTTGCCGGCCTTGCGAGGGAGGAGTTTGACATGCCGCAGATCATTTTCTTCGCCGTCGTCGGCATTGCCGCCTATTTCGGCTACCGCTCCTTCGTCAGGGAAGCCGAGCGTGTGACCGCCAAGGTGCGGCGTACCGAAAAGCAGGCCGCCAACGGTACAATGGGAACATTGGTCAAGGACCCGAAGACCGGCGAATACCGTCTGGCCAAGGATTGACCGTCGTCCCCCTCGCGGCCGAGCCAGTGAACGCCGAGGCCAGCATCCGGGCGTCGCATGCGCACGCCAAGATAAATCTCGCGCTGCACGTCACCGGCCAGCGCGCCGACGGCTATCACACGATCGAAAGCCTGGCTGTGTTCACGCGCTTCGGCGACCGCATCGAAACGGAACTTGCCGACAGCGATGGGTTTTCCATGTCCGGCAAATACGCCTCCGCGGTGCCTGTCGACGACAATAATCTGGTGGTGAGAGCGCGCGATGCACTGCGGCGCGAGGCCGGTCCCCAGCACGCACCGGCTGTCGCCATCAGGCTCGAAAAGAACCTGCCGGTCGCGTCCGGTGTCGGCGGCGGGTCGAGCGATGCGGCGGCTGTGCTGCGCGCCCTGGTCCAGACCTGGAGCCTCGACATCGGCGATGCCGAACTGGCGCGGATCGGCCTGTCGCTCGGCGCCGACGTGCCGATGTGCCTCGCAGCCAAGCCGCTGATAGCCCGCGGCATCGGCGACGAGCTGACGCTCGTGCCGGGTTTCCCGGCGCTGGGTCTGGTGCTCGTCAATCCCGGCACTGCCGTCTCGACGGCCGACGTGTTCGAAGCGCTTGGCCGCCGCGACAATGCGGGACTGCCGCCGCTGCCGCGCAACCTCGACTTCCACAGCATCCGCAACTGGCTGGAGATCACCCGCAATGATCTCGAGCCTGCGGCGCGCGCAATCCAGCCCGCGATCGGCAAGGCGCTTTCCGTGCTCAACAAGGCCGGAGCCGGTTTTGCCAGGATGTCCGGCTCCGGCGCCACCTGCTTCGGGCTGTTCGAGACCGGCAATGTGGCCAAGCGCGCGGCCGTCGATATTCGCAGCCGCCATCCCGACTGGTTTGTCGCGGCGACGCGAAGCGTGACATCGGAGGTTGATGCCCATGGCCAGGATTGACGAGAGCCGCCCCTTCGTTCCCGTGCACATCGCAGTACTGACCGTTTCCGATACGCGCAGCCTCGCCGACGACAAATCCGGGCAGACGCTGGCCGACCGCATTGCCGAGGCCGGCCATGTCCTGGCCGCCCGCGACATCGTCACCGACGACCGCGACAAGATCCGCGACAAGGTCCTGGGCTGGTCAAGGGACGAAGCGATTGATGTCGTCATCACCACCGGCGGCACCGGCTTCACCGGCCGCGACGTGACGCCGGAAGCGCTGGAGCCGATCTTCGAAAAGCGCATGGACGGCTTTTCCGAAGTGTTCCACCGCATCTCCTACGACAAGATCGGCACTTCGACGATCCAGAGCCGGGCAACCGGCGGCGTCGTCAACGCCACCTTCGTTTTCGTGCTGCCGGGCTCGCCCGGCGCCTGCAAGGACGCCTGGGACGGCATCTTGAAGCCGCAGCTCGACTATCGGCACATGCCCTGCAACTTCGTCGAGATCATGCCGCGGCTGGACGAGCATTTGCGGCGCGGCTGAGACGAACCGAAGTATCAGCCAAGCGACCTCGGTTTAGCGAATGACCGGCTCGCCGTGAAAACGCCGGCGCGACGGCGGCGACACGCCGAAGCCAACCTCCATCATCAGCCGCGGCGTGAGCGTCGGCACGGTGCCCATATGGAAGCCGAACGGATCCTCGACAAAGCCGAGGCCGGCCGGCCCGGTCAGCGTGACCGGGCTCTGCTCGCCGTAGACGCCCAGCACCTCTTCCGCCGAATGGCCGACCAGCAGCGTCAGCTGATGCTTCAGGATGCGGCGGTTATGGGAGCCGCGGACATAGACATGCGGCCCAGTGTCGGCGTCGACCGGCACCAGGTAGAAAAAGAACTTCAGCATGCGCCAGTCGTCGAGGTCGAAATGGTATTTGCCGAGCGAGGCCATGTTCTTGTCGGCGTCCGAGACGCCACCGGTCGGAAAGCTCCACCAGACGCGGGTGGTGATCAGCTTGGCCTGGCTGCCGAGATAGTGCGCTGCGATATCGAGAAGCAGCGGATCGCGCTGCACGGCGACCGCAGCGTTGCAGTCGAGGACCCGTTCGAAATAGTGACCGCTGAGCAGCGGGCGGCCGAAATGCTTTTCGGCATCGGCGTGTTTTTCGGGCAGGAATTCCAGCCGACGGTCGAAATTGCCGAAGCATGGCGTGCGCTCGGCGAAGCGGACAATCTCCTCATGGATGGCGGCCGGCAGCATCAGGCCCGAATAGAGCCCCTCCGTCCGCAGCGCGCCGACGACGGCATCGCGATCGACGCCGGCGAACATCGTTTCACCGACATTGCGCGCCGGCGGAACGGGCTTTGCACCGCGCCAGTGCAGGCGCCGCGCCGGCATGGTGCGGGCCAGCATGAACATCGGCAGCCATGCCGGATTCTCGCGAAGGTCGGAAAGATAGGTCGGGATGCGGGCGGCGATGCGGCGCAGCGTGCCGCCGTTTCGTGCGATCGCCTCGAGGCTTGCAGCGCCGGACTTGTCAGGGCTTGAAAGGGTCATCGGGGTCCTCAAAATGTCGAGGGAACAGCATCGACGTTAGTCGTCGCCGCTCCGGCACACCCCAAACCCTATTCGCCCATATCGCGGGGAATGGTAACCCCCGGCCAGATTTTGTGCAATGCACAATAAACGACGACCCGCCAGAAAATGTGCTTGGGCGGAGTTCCCATAACCGGGACGGTAAGCCGTCACTTCCGCGGCGCGACCCAGATCTCGGCGTGGAGCCTCCTGGTCGCCAGGCCGCGGGCGATCGCTTCGGCGCTGCGGGCGTTCTTCGACAGCGCCGCGGCCTGACGCTTGCTGATCACCAAGCCTTCGGCGAGAGCGCGATTTCCGGCAAAGACGCGCGACAGGAACGGCGTGCGGCTGCCGCGTGCCCGCGAGAACCGCGCCGCCATGGTTTGCCTGGCGGTATGGGCGGCGACCTCGTCGATCCAGCCCTCTCCCAGCCGCGCGCCCGGTTCCAGCAAGAGCAGCCAGTCGCCCTTGGCCTGCCTGATGCCGGCGGCGATGCCGCCGCTGACATAGTGGCAGCCGGCATGTTCGGCGACGCGGTGCGTCTGATCGGTCGAGCCGGTGTCGCAGACGAGAACGTCGCGCACCACGCCTTCGACCGCGCCGCCGATCAGCGAGGCGAGCGTGCGGGCAAGGCCCTCCTCGTCATTCAGGGTTTCGATCAGGACGCTGAGCATGTTTAGCCGAATAGCGGAAAGCGGTGGGCAGCGCCAGTTTTTGCGGCGCACCGCGAGAAAGTTCTTGCTTTGTTCTCATCGATACGATAGGAATACATTCATGAGCAGAGCGATTCGACAGCGGGCGGACAGTCCCTGGGAAAGGGCCAAGATGGAACAGATCGTGCGTGCCGATATTGCAGCCTTCGGCGCTGGCAGGGCCGAAATGGCGAATGCGATGATCGAGCAGAGCGGCATGCGTGTCCGTCCGGACCGCAATCGCGGCAGGTCGGCGGGCATCAATCCGTCCGGCCGTTTCGAGCCGGTCAGCCGGCATGTGTTCGACGATGGATGGAATTCGCTGGAGGAGCTGCCGCCGTTCAAGACCGAGGTACAGGTCGAGAAGCCGCGCACCATCATCACGCGCAACGAATCGCCCGACATCTCCTTCGACCGCTCGATCAATCCCTATCGCGGCTGCGAACATGGCTGCGTCTATTGTTTCGCGCGGCCGACGCACAGCTTCATGGGCCTGTCGCCGGGGCTGGATTTCGAATCGAAGCTGTTTGCCAAGCCGGATGCGGCGCGGCTGCTCGACAAGGAATTGTCCAGGGATAATTACCAGCCGCGCACCATCGCCATCGGCACCAATACCGATCCTTATCAGCCGATCGAGAAGCAATACCGGATCATGCGCGAGATCCTCGAAGTGCTGGAGGCGCGCGGCCATCCGGTCGGCATCGTCACCAAGTCGGCGCTGGTGACACGCGATATCGACATTCTGTCACGCATGGCCGAACGCGGGCTGGCCAAGGTGGCATTGTCGGTGACGACATTGGACAGGATGCTGGCCAGAACGATGGAGCCGCGAGCGTCGACGCCGACCAAGCGGCTGGAGGCGATCAGGCAGCTTTCGGATGCCGGCATTCCGGCCTCGGTGATGGTCGCGCCGATCATCCCCGGACTGACCGACCCGGAGATGGAGCGCATCCTCGATTCGGCGCAGGCAGCGGGCGCGCGCGAGGCCGGCTATGTGCTGCTGCGCCTGCCGCTGGAGGTCGCGCCGATCTTCAAGGACTGGCTGCTGCGCCACTATCCCGACCGCTATCGCCACGTCATGTCGCTGATCCGTTCGATGCGCGACGGCAAGGACTACGATTCGGAATGGGGCAAGCGCATGAAAGGCTCCGGTCCCTATGCCTGGCAGATCGGCCGGCGTTTCGAGATAGCTGCCAAACGGCTCGGCCTCAACGCCGAGCGGCGCTCGCTCAGGACCGACCAGTTCGTCCCCGCCGCCAAGGCTACCGAGCAGCTGATGCTGCTGTGACAAAGCGTCTCGCGCCAGCCGCTTGAAGCGGCCGCAGCAGGCGAAAAATCCCGTCCGGCCTGTCCTGTCCCCGGGCTTGCAGACGGTAGCCCCCTCCTGGTCCGGTGCCCCGCCCGACCCGGAGGGGACTTGCGGAGAATCGGAGCCGATGCGAACCTCGCCGCACCATGGCTCGCCCGCGTTCCGATTCTCCGCTTCTCTTCGAAATCGTCGAGAAACCCGACTTCTCGTTCGAGACGAGGGCGATGGCCGAAGGCCTTTGGCCGGTGGCGGGGATGGACGAGGCCGGCCGCGGCCCGCTCGCCGGGCCGGTGGTGGCGGCAGCGGTGGTGCTCGATCCCGCCAACATCCCCGACGGCCTCGACGATTCCAAGCGGCTGACGCATTTGCAGCGTGAGGCGCTGTTCCTGAAAATCCTCGGCTCCGCGCTCGCCGTATCGATGGCCTCGGTCAGCGCCGAAGGCATCGATGCCTCCAACATCCTCAAGGCCAGCCTGGAGGCGATGCGCCGTGCCGTGGCCGGCCTGTCAATCCGGCCGAAGCTGGCACTGGCCGACGGCCGCGACGTGCCGCCCGGCCTGCCCTGCGAGGGCAAAGCACTGATCAAGGGCGACCAGCGCTCGCAGTCGATCGCCGCAGCCTCGATCGTCGCCAAGGTGATGCGCGACCGCATGATGTGCGGCTGCGGCAGCCATCATGCGCGTTACGGCTTCGAACTGCATATGGGCTACGCCACTGTCCGCCATCGCACGGCGATCGATCTGCACGGGCCAGTGGCACGGCTGCACCGCGCCTCCTTCGCACCGTTCCGGTTCGGCGGCACCGAGGTGCTGGAGGAAGAGGGTTTTTCGGGTTTGGATTGAGCGATTCGGCAAGGTGTGATCTCGCCCCTCGAGGGGGAGATGTCGCCAAAGGCGACAGAGGGGGTCGGTACGTTCTGGAGTTGTGTGCGTCAAGTTCTGCAAAATGGCGTGGCATCGCGGTGACGGCGGCGGGTCCGCCGCGCTGCCCCCGTGTTTAGCGTAGCGGCGGACACATGACGGTGCTCAGGCGGCCAGGGCCCTCAGGCTCTCCTTCTTGTGCTCGCGCAGATGATCCA
>NZ_JAMYRK010000115.1:0-9368 GCF_040321335.1 Mesorhizobium sp. M0437 | reverse complement strand
AGACTCAACTGACCCAGAACACGATCCACCATCGCGAATCTCCCTGCTCCAACCTCACAACAGAATCACTGATCGGCTTCTGTGCAAAGATCTCCTTGTGGGAGAAGGTGTCGCCGAAGGCGACGGATGAGGGGGGCTCCAGTTTGGCATCGCCTCATTTCTTCCAACACCCCTCAACCGTCTCGGCGCTAGCGCGCCGATCCACCTTCTCCCACAGGGGGAGAAGGGGACGCGCTCCTATCGCCGGGTCTGAAAATCCGCCGCTGCGGCGCATGGCCGGCGCCCGGACGTGCACATCCGTCTTGACGCAAGCCCGAACTGCGCCGCACAATCGCTCGCAGCAGGCGAAGGGAGGCCAGTCGCCTGCGGGAGGATATACCCATGACGGAAGCGATCAGGCTCTACTGGGGCCGGTTCGGACATGTTTCTGTCCTGAACGTCGCCAGCGACTTCGTCACCCACGCCCATGTCGAGGCGCATATCATCATCTGGCTGGAAGGCACCGCCGGCGAGATGACCATCGGCCGTGAGACGGTGCGGCTTGGACCGGGCACCGCCGCCGGCATCAATTCCTTCCAGCCGCACAGCCACGCTCTCTCCCGCGACGGCACGCCCGGCCTGTTCCTCGCCTTTTACATCGATCCGGACTGGGCACGGAAACGCCGCGAGCTGCCTTCCGCCGCGCCGCTGTTCTCCGCCCCGGCAATCACGCTCGAGCCTTGGCTGCACAAGGCAGCGGCTAACCTCCTCGACCATCTCAGCGACAATGAGAGCATCGACGACATCGCCAATTACGAGATCGAGCGCTTCATCGACAGCGTGCTCGATGCCGCCGACGCGTCCGCACCGCAGACCGTGCGTGCCCGCGTCAGCACCATGCAGGATTTCCGCGTCCGCAAGGCGATCCAGCTGATGAAAGCCAATGTCTGCGAGCGCATCTGCTTCGACGACGTGGCGCGCAGCGTCGGCCTGTCGCGGCCGCATTTCTTCGCACTGTTCAAGGAACAGACCAATCTGACGCCCAACGTCTATTGGAACACGCTGCGCATGGAGGAAGCGGTGCGGCAGTTGCAGTGGTCGCAGGAGCCGCTGATCTCGGTCGCCTGCAATCTCGGCTTCACCACGCAAGGCAATTTCTCGCGCTTCTTCCGCGACCATGTCGGCGTCCCGCCGACGCTTTACCGCGAAGCGGCGCGGGCGATCAGCTGAGCGCCTGTTTTTCAGACTATTTGATAGGCGTTCAAGACGCATTGATAAGCGCCGCCGAGCCTGCCGCCCTACCCTCCCAGGCAGCTGATTTGCGAGGGAACGTTCAAATGGCGAAAGTCACCATCTCCAGCGTCATCGACGCGCCGGTCGAAAAGGTCTGGGCGCGCATACGCGACTTCAACGGCCTGCCGACCTGGCACCCGCGCATGGTCGAAAGCCATATCGAGGACGGCAAGGATGCCGGCACGATCGGCTGCGTGCGCAATTTCCAGCTCGCCAGCGGCGCCCGCCTGCGCGAAAAGCTGCTCGATTTCTCCGACGAGAACTTCCTCGTCAGCTACGCCATCCTGGAGACGCCGCAGCCGCTCACCAACCACAAGGCGACGCTGCAGTTGCGGCGGGTGACCGACGGCGACCGCACCTATGCCGAATGGACCGCCAGCTTCGACGCGCCCCCAGAGGAAGCCGACAAGCTGGCCGAAGGCATGGGCGCCAACGTCTTCCAGGGCGGCTTCAACGCCCTGAAGGCCCATTTTGCCGGCCAGAGCCAGGCGTAAAGGGAGCGTTCCATGACGCTTGCATTGCAGACTTTCGCGACGGTGAAGGACGCCGGCGCGGCGCTGAAAGCCGCCGGCACCCGCTACCTCGGTGGCGGCACGTTGGTCGTGCGCGCCGCCAATGAAGGCGACGTGTCGATCTCCGGTTTCGTCAGGTCGACCGAACCGGCGCTGTCGGTTATCCACATTTCCGGCGGCGAGGTCCGCATCGGCGCTTCGGTGACCATGGCGGCGATCGCCCGCCATCCGGATCTCGCCCCGCTGGCCCACGCCGCGCGCGCCGTCGGCGGCCCGGCGATCCGCAACATGGCGAGCGTCGGCGGCAATCTCTTCGCGCCAACGCCTTACGGCGATTTCACCGTTGCGCTGCTGGCTCTGGACGCAACGGTCAGCACCAGCGACGGCGAGCTGCCGATCGAGACATTCCTGGCAAGGCGCGAGAGCAATGACGCTATCGTCACCGCGGTCGGCTTCACGCTTCCGACCGAAGGCGGCTTTCGCTTCCTGAAAGTGTCGCGGGTCAAGCCAAAGGGCATTTCGGTGCTGAGCATCGCCACCGTGCTGGAACAGGCGCCGGACGGCACTGTCACGTCAGCGCGGATCGCGCTCGGCTGCATGGCCGACCGGCCGATCCGTGCCAGGGCGGCGGAGAAAGCCTTGATTGGCCGGAAACTCACCAGCGAGGGCATCGCACCGGCACTGGCCGTTGCCCGCGACGGCACTTCGCCGCCAACCGATCCGATCGCCAGCGCCTGGTATCGCAACGAAGTCCTGCCGGTCCATCTCGGCCGGCTGCTGCTCGCCTGAAAGACCGTGGCGCATATGTCCGCCTGGCTGCGGCGCAAGGAGTAAAAAGATGGCAAAGGTCCCGATTCAGTTCACGCTCAATGGTGCGGAGAAAGCCGAGTTCATCGACAGCGGCACGACGCTGCTTCATGCGTTGCGCGACAAGATCGGCGACACCTCGCCGAAGGGCGGCTGCCATCAAGGCACTTGCGGCGCCTGCTCGGTCATCATCGACGGCGAGCTCAGGCTGTCCTGCCTGACGCTGGCCGAGACCTGCAATGGCGCAACCGTCACCACCACCTCGGGACTGGCGGAAGGCGGCGTGCTGCATCCGCTGCAACGCGCTTTCCTCGATGCTTTCGCCACCCAATGCGGTTTCTGCACGCCGGGCATGATCATGGCCGCCAAGGTGCTGCTGGATCACACGCCGAACCCCAGCCGCGAGGATGTGGTCGAGGCGCTGTCGGGCAATATCTGCCGCTGTACCGGCTACGAGCCGATCATCCAGGCGGTGCTGAGCGCCGCGCGGTCCAATTCGCAGAACGCGGCTTGAGGGGAGTCAAGAAGATGGAACTCCGCAAGAGCTACTTCGCCGACCAGCGCAAGGACGATCTGCACGAGATCGGCCAGCCGCGGCCGCGTTCGGATTCGCCGGGCCATGTCACCGGCAAGACCGCCTATTTCGCCGACCGCAATTTTCCCGGCATGCTGCACCTGAAGATGGTGCGCAGCCCGCATCATCACGCCCGCATCCGCAGCATCGATACGTCAGAGGCGGAAAAGCACCCCGGCGTCGTCAAGGTGCTGACCGCCAAGGATGTGCCGCACAATGTCTACACCATCCTGATCCTGATCCAGATCGGGCCGGAGGACGAGACGGTGCTGGCCGACGGCAAGGTGCGCTGGAAGGGCGAGGCCGTGGTGGCGGTGCTGGCCGAGACCGAGCGCGCCGCCCAGGAAGCCGCCGCCAAGGTCAAGGTCGATTACGAGGTGCTGCCGGCCGTCTTCGACATGGACGAAGCGCTGAAGCCCGGCGCTCCGATCGTCAACGAATATCACGGCCGGAATTATTACCTCTACGACAGCGGCGAATGCCGCAAGGTGCGCTTCGGCGATGTCGAGGCAGGCTTTACAGGAGCCGACCACGTGCTCGAACAGACCTACCAGTCTTCACCGATCGAGCATGCGCCGACCGAAACGACCGGCTGCATCGTCGCGCCGGAGGGCAACGACCGCTTCACCTGCTACACCAACACGCAGGCGATGTTCTTCACTCTCGATAGCGCCTCGATCATCCTGCAGATGCCCGGCAACAAGCTGCATTTCGTCGGCGGCACTGTCGGCGGCGGCTTTGGCGGCAAGGTCGACGTCATCGTCGAGCCGATCGCCATCCTTGGCGCCAAAATAACAGGACGACCGGTCTGTTTTATCTACAGCCGCGAGGAAGAGATGCAGATTTCCTCGCCGCGCGCCGCCGAGAAAGTCGTCATCAAGGACGGCGTCATGAACGACGGCCGCATCGTCGCGCGCAAAGTGACCGGCTACACCGACGCCGGCGCCTATTCGCGCCATTCGCCCTACGGCGCGCAGAAGGGCGCCGGGCATTATCCCGGCCCGTATACGATCCCGAATGTCTGGATCGACACCTACTGCGTCTACACCAACCGCACCCCGTCCTCGGCGATGCGCGGCTTCGGCGTCACCATCGGCGATTTCGCGCTGGAGGTGCAGATGGACAAGCTCGCGCGGCTGATCGGCATGGACCCGCTCGAATTCCGTTTCATCAACGCCTATCGCGATGGCGACATGAAAGCACATCGGCAGCCGACCGAGGGTGCTGCGCTGATCGAGTGCATGCAGGAAGCCTCGCGCGCCGCCAACTGGCCGGTGGCGGAAAAATTCATGGCGATGTCCTCTTACGCGAAGGGAGTTTGAGATGGCGATCAGGCGCGGACGCGGCGTCGCCGCGATCAATTATCCGACCGGCATGAATCTCGGCGGCGACCCGACCCAGGCGCTGGTGCATTCGACGCCGACCGGCAATTTCATGGTGACGCTGTCGAGCGTCGATCTCGGCCAGGGCATGAAGCAGATCATGGCGCAGATCTGCGCCGAGACGATCGGCGTGCCGACCGACCGCGTCGTCGTCGACACCGCCGACACCGACACCGGCCCGCATTGCATGGGCACCTTCGCCTCGCGCGGCACGCACCGCGCCGGCAATGCGGTTATCCAGGCGGCCAGGGAAGCCCGCCAGGTGATGCTGGAAGTGGCGGCCGAGGAGCTGGAGGTGAATGCGTCCGACCTCGAGACCGACGGCCAGGGCAACATCCTGGTCAAGGGCGCGCCGCAGAAATCGATCTCGATCTTCGATGTCGCGCTGTCGGCGCATTTCAAGCGAGGCCGTTCGATTTCCGGCCGCGGCATGTTTTTGATCCCCCGCTCCTATCCCGAAAAGGAGACCGGCGCGATGAAGCCGTCGACCTGCTACGCGCACGCCTGCACGGTTGCCGAGGTCGAAGTCGACGACGAGACCGGCGAAGTCACCGTGCTGACCGTGAAGAACGTCTTTGAGATCGGCCGCGCGCTGAACCCGAAAATGGTCGAGCAGCAGCTCGTCGGAGGCTCGTGGATGGGCATCAGCCATGCGCTCTACGAAACGACCGAACCCTATTATCCCAATCGCGACCATGGCGGCACCGACTTCAACCAATATCTGATGCCGGGTCCTGGGGATCTCGCTCAAACCGATATCATCGTGCTGGAGAGGCCCTCGGCGGACGGGCCGTATGGCGCCAAGGGGCCGGGCGAAATGTGCGCCAACCCGCAGATCCCGGCGGTCGCCAATGCCGTATTCGACGCGGTCGGCGTGCGCATCGATACGCTGCCGATCACGCCGGAGCGCATCCTGCGGGCGCTGAAGGCGCAAGCATCGAACTGAGTGTTGGAAATGCCCAAGAGAAGTGCCGAGACAGTCGCGACCTCGCCGGAGGCGGTGGCGTCCCGCCTCGCCGCCTCGCACTATCTCGCCGATGAAAGCCTGGCCACCGCCATCTTCCTGGCAATCAGGCTGGGTAAGCCGCTGCTGCTCGAAGGCGCGCCCGGCGTCGGCAAGACGGAGGCGGCGAAGGCGATTGCCGAAGTGCTCGGGCGCGATCTCGTGCGGCTGCAATGCTACGAGGGCATCGACGCCGCACATGCGCTATACGAGTGGAACTACCAGCGCCAGCTGCTCGCCATCCGCCACGCCGGCGAGCACGAGATCGACATCTATGACGACCGTTTCCTGATCGCGCGGCCGCTGCTGCAGGTGCTGAAGGCGCCGGAAAAGCGCGTCCTGCTGGTCGACGAAATCGACCGGTCCGACCATGAATTCGAAGCGCTGCTGCTGGAGTTCCTGTCCGATTTCCAAATCAGTATTCCCGAGCGCGGCACCATTCGCGCGACGGCGCAGCCGATCGTCATCCTGACCTCGAACCGCACCCGTGAACTGGCCGAAGCGCTGCGGCGGCGCTGCGTCTATCACTGGATCACCTATCCCGACGCCATTCGCGAGGCCGAGATCATCATGCTGCGCGCCGGCGACGTCGCCGAGGCCACGGCGCGCGCCGTGGCTTCCGCCGTGCGCGACATCCGCGCGCGTCCGCTGGCCAAGCCACCAGGCATCGCCGAGGCGGTCGAGTGGGCCAATGCCGCGACCATCCTCGAAAAAGGCGGCAGCCCGTGGCCGGAAGCGTTTCGCCGGGCCATTGGCGTGCTGATCAAAGACGAGGAGGACCTTTCCTGCATTGCGCCGGAGCTCGGCAAGATTGTCGAGGAGGCGCTGGCGTGATGCACGATCGAAGCGCGCTAGCGCGATACCCCAGGGCTAGTGCGCGACGCTGGCAGGACAGAGGGGGGCGCGAAGGAATGATGCGTGCGGAAAGCTTGCCCCGTGCGACCACGCCGTTCCTCGGCTTCGCCCGGCTGCTCCGCCGCTATGGCTTCGCCGTCGCACCCGAACAAATCACCGGCTTCATGCAAGCGGTGACATTGCTCGGACCCCGCTCGATGAACGACATCCGCGAGGCGGCCCTCGCCACGCTGGCGCCGCCGCCCGACCGCCGCGACGAATTCGAGGCGCATTTCCGGAGCCATTTCTATGGGGATGCCGCGGCGCTGATCGAGGGCGAGGCCGACGAGGAAACCCGCATCAAGGACGATGGTGCAACGGGCGAAGAAGAAATCGAAGTGATCCGCCAGGAGGAAGGCGGCGAACTGTCTTCGGCCAGCGAACAGTTGAGCGTCCGCGAGTTCCATCGCGACAGCGACGGGCTTGCCGCCTTCCGCCGCAAGCTCGCCACCGCTTTGCCCGCGCGCCGCTCCTTCCGCACCGTACGCACGCATGCGCGCGGCAAGCTCGATCTGCGCCGTTCGCTTAGGGAGATCGTCAGCGCCGACGGCGATATCCCCTCGCCGCTGCTGCGCCGGCGGCAGGCGGTGCCGCGCAAGCTTCTCATCCTCATCGATGTATCCGGCTCGATGAAACTCTACACATCAGACTATCTCAAGCTGGCGCATGCGGCGGTGCAAGGCGCCGACCGGGCGGAGGTCTTCACTTTCGGCACACGGCTGACCCGCATCACCTCGCCGCTGCGCATTCGCGACCGCGACCAGGCGCTGGCCCGCGCCGCTGCCCAGGTCGACGACTGGGACGGCGGCACCCGTATGGGACCGACGCTGCTCGCGTTTCTATCGGTGCCGCGCTTCTCCGCCTTTGCACGCGGGGCGGCGATCGTCATCCTGTCGGATGCGCTGGAGCGCGGCGATCATGCCGAGCTGGAGACGGCGATGCGCCGGCTGAGCGCCCGCGCCTTTCGGCTTTCGCTGGCGACGCCGTTGGCCGGCGATCCGCGCTTCCGGCCGGCCACGGCAGCACTTCGCGCCATCCTGCCGGTGCTCGACGACCTGGTCGACGGCTCGTCCATCGCGGGCCTCACCGAGTTCATCCTGTCGCTCGCCCGCCCCGCCCCGGCGGCCGCGGCAATCTGGAAGAGGGTTTCGTGATGCAGAAGGCGATCGACGCGCATTTCCACATCTGGCGCCAAAAGGACCAGCCATGGCTGGTCGGGCCGATGGTGCCGCGCATCTTTGGCCCTTACGAGCCGATCCGCCGCGACTATCCGATCGAGGAATTCCTCGCCGACCAGCAAGGCTCGGGCGTCGAGAAGGCGGTCTATGTCCAGACCAACTGGGCCAAGGAGGATTTCGAGAACGAGGTCGCGTTCCTGCAGAAGACCGCGGAAGAAACCGGCTGGCCGCACGCCATCGTCGGCTATGCCGACATGACCGTGGACGACGTGCGTTCCCAGATCGACCGGCTGATCAAGTATCCGCTGCTGCGCGGCGTGCGCATGCAGCTGCACTGGCACCAAACGCCGGCCTTCCGCTTCGCCGCCTCGGCCGATCAGGTCATCGACCCGAAGGTGCGGGCCAATGTCGCGCGGCTCAAGCATTACGGCCTGTCCTTCGACCTGCAGCTTTTCCCCGCCCAGATGAAGGATGGGCTGACGCTCGTCGGCGAGAACCCCGAGACCAATTTCATCCTCACCCATGCCGGCATGCTGACCGACATGGAGCCCGAAACCACCGAGGCCTGGAAGGCAGGCCTGCGCACGCTGTCAGCGGCGCCCAACCTCTATGCAAAGCTGTCCGGCCTCGGCACCTTCGTCCACCACAACGACCCGGCGCTGATCGGCTATATCGTCGACAACACTATCGACATCCTCGGCAGCGACCACCTGATGTTCGGCTCGAACTTCCCGATCGAGAAGCTGTGGACCAGCCACGCCGAGCTGATCAGGGCGCACCGGGAGGCGGTGGCGAAACACGGCGCGGCGGCCGAGGCCGATATTTTCTGGAACACGGCGGAGAAGGTTTATCGGCCGGTGTAGCGCGCGTCCCTTCTCCCCTTGTGGGAGAATGTGGATCGGCGCGTAGCGCCGAGACGGATGAGGGTGCTGGAAGAAACTAGGCGGAGAAAATCCCAGCGATTTGAAGCACTTACGTCTCCAAGGCCGCGATCCGTCCAGCACCCCTCATCCGACCGAGCTTCGCTCGGCCACCTTCTCCCACAAGGGGAGAAGGGAAGGCGCCGCGCCTCACCTCACCGCACCTCGAACTGCGGATCGACCGGTATCTGCATCGCGGTGACCATCTGGTTGGTCTGCCCGGCCAGCCCGATGATCGAGACCAGTTCGCCATGCTGCGCATCGGTCATGCCCTTGGCCCGGGCTGTCGCCGTATGCGAATGGACGCAATAGGAGCAGCCATTGGCGGTCGAGACGGCGATGTAGATCATCTCCTTGGTCAGCGGATCGATGGCGCTGTCGGCGACCATCACCGCCTTGAGCTGTTCCCACACCCGCTTCAGCGACGCCGGATCATTGGCCAGCCCGCGCCAGAAATTGTTGACGAAATCGGATTTGCGCGTCGCACGGATGTCGTCGAATACCGCCTTGACCGCCGGGATTTTTTCCACCTCGGCATCGCTCAGAAGTTTCGTCGTGGCCATGGCTTGGTCCTTTCGTTTGGATCGTTATGCGAGGTCGTTGAATCAGGTCGGGAGAAAAGGCGGCTAACCGCCTTGGATGAATCAGCAATTGACGCGCTGAGGCAAGACCGTAAGGCTGGCCGAGGCCCCTCACCCTCGTCATCCCTGGGCGAAGCAGGAGCGAAGCTCCGTCGCGGAGACCCTGGGATCCATATGTGGACGGCGCCCTGCCTGCAACGGTTGTTTTGCGTCGTTTTCGATCGCTTGCGTCCATATGTCCGGCC
>NZ_JAMYRK010000114.1:0-10022 GCF_040321335.1 Mesorhizobium sp. M0437 | reverse complement strand
TGTGTGGCTCGGCGGGGCGTCCGGATCTTGCGAGCGTTTCTTCGGTAGGCCCCCCCCGTAATGGGGGGCCTCGGCGGGGCGGGCGGGCGCTTCGGGGGTTCCCCTGAAGTGCCCGTAAATTCCAATTTTGAGGAACGAACAGGATGAAAACGAAATTCGCCGCTTCGGTGCTTTCCGCGCTGCTTTACGTCCAGGGGCTGCTCGGCATTGCCGGCCTCGCCACCGTGCTGCTGAAGGAACGTGCCCATGCCGGCGAGGTCAGCACGAACAGTGACATGCCGTCCGGCCCGTCGCTTCTCGTGGTGCGCTGAAGAGCATCGGACCCCAAGGTGGAAACCGGTTGTGGGAAAATCCGATGCTCAAGACAAAAGGGTGGCCGTCCTGCCTTCAATCGGCGAATTGCGTCGGCGGATCGAACCGGTAGCCCGCACCCCGTATGGTGGTGATGGTTTCGGTATCGAGCTTGCGGCGCAGCCGCACGATGCGCGAATCGATCGACCGATCGAAGGCTTCGGCATTTTCGGCGGGCGCGGCGGCGATGATGTCGTCCCGCGTCAGCACCTTGCGCGGGCTGGCCAGGAACAGCCTGAGCAGCGCCACCTGCCCGGGGGACAGCTGTTCTTCCGTGCCCGAGCGGTGCATGACGATGGCCGATCGGAGATCGACGGTCGCGTTCTCCAGCACGATCAGTTCCCCGGCGCTCCTGCCGCGCCGAGCCAGAAGGCCGCCTACGCGAGCGGCAAGCTCCCTGACATTGAGCGGGCTTTCGACGACGTCGGCGGCGCCGAGTTCGAGCGCCAGAACCTTGTCGACCAGATCGGCCGGGCGGCAGATCAGGATGAAATCCGGTCCACCTTCGCCGCCATGTCGCCTGAGCAGGTCGCGCCCCTCTGCCTGGCTGACGCTGTCGCCGACAACCACGACATCGATACCCTTTGCCGAAAGCAGCGATTCGGCCTCCCACGGCTGTCGCGCCGCGCGGACTTCATGACCGCGCCGCTCGAGATGATCGGCGAGATCGGTCGCAATTACTTCAGCGACGGAAACAAGCGCGATAACGGATCGTGCAGCCATGTTTTTCTACCCCGCATACGGCAACCCAAGAAGAGTGCTGGACATCATGTTTATACCCAATCTACTTTCCGCTGAAAGCGGGAGCGAAAGCATCGTGCGGGCACGAATTGTCATTGTCGAGGACGAGCCCGACCTGAGGGATGCGGTCGCCGAGTATCTCGGCGCCAGCGGCTATGATGTGGCCACGGCCGAAAGTGCGGCGGCGGCGCGCGACCTTTTGGAAACCCAGTCCTTCCATCTGGCCATTCTCGACATCGCCATGCCGGGCGAGGACGGCCTGTCGCTCGGCCGCTGGATGCGGTCGAAAATGCCGATCGGCATCATCTATGCGACGGCCGCCGGTACCGCGCTCGACCGCATCGTCGGACTGGAGCTCGGCGCTGACGATTACATCGTCAAGCCTTACGAATTGCGCGAAGTGCTGGCCAGGGTGCGCAGCGTGCTGCGTCGCGTTCCTGAGCCGACCGAGCCACAAAAGGCCAAGGCTGAAACATCCGGCGGCCGCCGGTCCGTGAGCTTCGGACCCTTTCACGCAGATCTCGACGGCAGGCTCGTCACCGGCGCCAACGGCGCGGTCATCGACATGGCCAAGAGCGAGTTCGACGTGCTGGAGGTGTTCCTGACGCGCGCCAACCGGCTGTTGACGCGGGCGGCGATCTCCGAGGCGATCGGTTTCGTCGAGGACCCGGAATCGTCCCGCGCGGTCGACATCCGCATCATGCGGCTGAGAAAGAAGATCGAAGCGGACCCGGCCAACCCGAAATTCCTGCGCACGGTGCGCGGCGAAGGCTATATCTTCTCGCTGCCGGCCGGTGAAAATAACTGAGGCCTGGCGGCTTGAGCAAGCCAAGGCCAGGAAATGACCATGACGGCTGAAACAGCACGCGCGGACACGCAGGGCGCCAGGCAGGGCGCGGCGATGGTGGCCGTGCATGTGGTTCGCCGGCTGCGCGAAGCCGGCGATTGGCAGCGCGAGATGGAAGGTATCCTCCAGACGCTTTGCGAAGCCATGGATTGTCACCGCGGCATCCTGTTTCGCCTGCGCGAACTGCCCGGCCAGGGTTTCGCCCAGTCGGTCGCCGCTTATTGGATCGCCCCCCGGTTTGGCGGTGAGCTGGCGTCACCTACCGTCATCGTGCAGTCGGTCGTCGATTCGGACCCATTGCTGGAACGGCTGGCAGAGGACGAGCGTCAAGGCAAGATCTTCGCCGGGCACACACGCGATCTCGAAGGCTTTCTGCGGACCGATTTCGAAAAGCAGAACATCAAGTCGTTCCTGTCGGTGTCGGTCTTTTCGCACGGCAATTTGTGGGGCACGCTGGCGGTCAACGATTGCGTCAACGAACGCGAATGGACCGACCAGGAAGAGGCGGCGCTGCACATGGTGGCACTCGCCATCGGCGATGCCATCGAACGATCGCCCTCCGACGCGCATGCCAGCGACGTCATTCGCCGCACCATGCTGCAGGCCTCGCTCGACGCCATCATCGTCATCGACGAGACCGGCTCGATCATCGAATTCAATCCGGCCGCCGAGAAGATGTTCGGCTATCGGCGCAGCGATATCCTCGGCAAGGACCTGCTCGACACGGTCGTGCCGGAATATTACCGCAAGGGCTATGCGTCCGGCGCCGAATATATGTCGGGCCGCGGCGCGCCGATGGTCGGCCAGCGGCTCGAAACGGTCACCCAGAACGCCGCCGGCGAGGTTTTTCCGATCGAGCTGACGGCAACCGAGATGCGGGTCGCCGATCGCCAGCTGATCTTCGGCTCTATCCGCGACCTGCGCGACAGATTGCGCGCCGAGGAGGAAATCAACCGCCAGCGCGAAAAACTGCACCAGAACGAGAAAATGGCGGCGATGGGCTCGCTGCTTGCCGGCGTTTCGCACGAGCTCAACAACCCGCTGGCCGTGGTCGTCGCCCAGTCGACGCTGCTGCATGAATTCGCCGCCGATCCGCAGACCAAGGTGCGCGCCGAAAAGGTGCGCGCCGCTGCCGAGCGCTGCGGCCGTATCGTCAAGAGCTTCCTGTCGATGGTCCGCCTGCACCCGGCCGCACAGGCCGAAACCGACCTCAACCAGGTGATCCGCGCCGCACTCGAAGTGACCGCCTATGGCGCACGGTCGAGCGGCATCATCATCGACACCGATTTCGCCAGCGGCCCGTTGCTGGCCATGGCAGATGCCGACCACGTGACGCAAGTGGCCGCCAACTTCCTCATCAACAGTCAGCACGCCTTGGCCGGCGTTGCCGGCGACCGCCGGATCAAGGTCCGGACGTTTCGCAGCGACCGCGGCAATCCCGGATTCTCGGTCGAGGACAACGGACCAGGCGTGCCGGAAGCGATACGCTCACGCATATTCGAATCCTATTTCACCACCAAGCCGGTCGGTGTCGGTACCGGCATCGGCCTGTCGATCTCGAAATCGATCATCGAGCGGCACAATGGCAATATCTGGTTCGAGGAGGTTTCGCCGAGAGGTGTGCGTTTTGTCGTGCAGCTGCCGGCGATCGCTGCTGGCGCGGCCGCCGCTAGCGACAGTCCGTCGCGGTCGAGCGGCTTGCGTCACGCGCTGATCATAGACGATGAGCCGGATGTCGCGGCGTCGCTGTCCGACATTCTGGAGTTGATGGGCATCAAGTCGCGGATCGTGCCGGCCTGGGTCTCGGCCGCCGCGACGCTGAGCGGCCATGTCCCGCCGGACATCGTGTTTTCCGATTTGCGCATGCCCGGCACCAGCGGCATAGCCGCCTATCGCGAGCTACTCGCCGAAATGCCGGGTCTGGCGCGGCGCTTCGTGCTTGTCACCGGCGATCTGATCGGCGCGAAAGGCGAGATCGAGGCGCTGCCGGCGCCGCAGCGGCCGCCAATCCTCGAAAAACCGTTCAGCACGCTGGATGTGCGCGGCGTGCTCTCGGCCATTGCCGAGCAGGCCGGTCTGGGCGGCTAACTCCGCGATCTCTCCCGGAAGAAAAAGGCTCCCGGCCGACATTGCGGCGGGAGCCTGACTGGAGTGCTGGAGGGCGCTCGCAAAAAAATCAAAAAACGTTCGGCGTATCAGCCAGCGGGGCGGCATTGGCGATCATGCGGACCGGTCGTGCCTTGCCCGACTGGGCAGCGATGACGCGCAGGCAATCCAGGCTCTCGGCGCCCCAGGCCTGCCCCTTGCAGGCAAAATCGATCTCCGGCATCGGCAGGCGCGCCGTCTTGGTGGTGGTTGTCGCGCCGTCGATGAGGTTGGCCGGCGGGTTCAGTGAGGCGAAGGCCGGACCGACGGTAGGCGTCAACGCCATGCCGGCAAATGCGGCAGCCGCCAGCAGCATGAACATCGCCATCGGATGATCACTGGCGCGCTGGCGCAGCGCCAGCTTCGGGCGCCGGTCGTTACGCTGGGGACCCTGCTGGCGAAGGTCGGTATCGGTGATCTGGATTTTCGTACGCATCGTCGTTTCCTTCGGTCTTCTTCTTTTCTCTGTTGAAACGAACCTAATCGCACCTTGTAACCGGCCAACGATGATGAATTAACGATTGTGTAACCGGCATGAAACCAAGCCCGCGGCCATTCCTGGGCAAACCGATCCGGCGTAGCTGGCAGCACCGGTGGCATTCTCTGCTCGTTTTGCGCTACCCACGGCACCAGATCCGCGTCGCCTTTCCAGGCCCACGGAGCGTCGGGCGCTCAACAAGTGTAAGGGGATTAACGTCTGGAATTCCCGGGATTTTCCCGGCTTCGATCGTTCGGACTGGGCTCTCGAATCCCGTTCGATTTCCCGTCAAGACTTAGTCCCATTTTTCCAAGCCATTGCATTTCAATGGAAAATATGCTTTTATTGAACGACCATTCAATAAATAAAGAGCCTTTATGAACCCGCATCTGCGTGACGTGGCAATCCCCAACGATTGGGATCGGCGGGGGCTGCCGGGCTGGAGCTATCATTCCGACGCCTTGCTCGAACTCGAGAAAGAGCACGTCTTCCGCAACCATTGGCAGATCGCCGGCCATGTCTGCGACGTGCCGAACGCCGGCGACTATCTGACGATGGATGTGGTCGGCGAGCGGGCGCTGATCGTGCGCGGCAAGGATGGCGTTGTGCGCGCCTTCAACAATATGTGCCGCCACCGCGGCAGTCGCGTCGTTGCCGACAGCCAGGGCACTTGCAAGAATGCGCTGGTCTGCCCCTTTCATGGCTGGGTCTACAATCTCGACGGCACGCTGCGCGGTGCTGCCCGCCCCCGTTCATTCCCCGACCTCGACAAGACCGATTTCGGCCTGATGCCGCTCGAGCTCGAAATCTGGATGGGCTTCATCTTCATCCGTTTCCGCAAGGGTGGGCCGCAGCCATCGGTGGCCGAGCTGTTGAAGCCGATCGAAGCCGAGATTGCCCATTACGGCGTCGCCGAGATGGTGCCGTCCTGGGGCATCTGGACCCAAAGGACGCCGGTCAACTGGAAGTCGGTGCGCGATGTCGACAATGAAGGCTACCACGTCGCCATGGCGCATCCGGCGCTGCAGGACCTTTACGGTGCGACCTATTTCGACGAGCCGTTCGTCAACGGCGTGTCGCGCTCGTTCGCCACCTACAATCCGCATGCCGGACGGCGCTGGAGCGTCGCGCAGTACATCAAGCTCGCACCCGAGGCGAAGCACCTGCCGGAACACCTGCGCAAGGCCTGGATCTACTACGGCATCTTCCCGAACAACGTGCTGTCGCTCATGCCGGAATCGGTGCAGTTCTATCAGGAATTTCCGCTGTCGACGGGTGAGACGCTGCTGCGCGGCGCCATCTACCGCTATCGCGACGAGACCAGGGAACAGGCGGCAGCCCGCTACCTATCCTACCGCATCGACCGCGACACGCTGGCCGAGGATGTACAGCTTTCGATATGGTCCAACGAATCCATGCTGTCCGAAGCCTTCGGAGGTTTTTACCTCTCCGATCTCGAATATGGCGTGCGCACCCACCACGACCATTTGCGTAAGCAAGTTCCCGTGCTCGGATTGGAGACCGCGCCCGAGGAGAAGGATATGTGGGCACTCAACGAGGCGCTCAGATCACGCTCCTGACGCCCCGGTCCTCAGGCCCAAATGGCGACCGGAATGCCGAAACGATCGGCGAGCGGCGGATCCGGAAACGGCATTGCCTCGCCTCTGACGATGCGTCCGGCAACCACCATCATCGCCGCGGCGTCGAGGAAATCGTCGGCGGCCGCGCCGCGCGGCGGCGTCTGGTCGAGAAAATCCTGGCTATAACCATGCTGGGCAAGCAGCGCCTTGCGTTCGGCCATGCCGGCCGGATTGATGTTGCCCCTGATCTTCTTCGGCAAGCGCATAGCGCGGTCGCCGTTTAGTTTGCAGAAGGCAACTTCCGGATGCGATTCGAAGACGCGGCTGCGCAGTTCGGGCCGCGCGATCAGCAGCGAATCGATCTCGCGGATCTTGGCGAAGATACCGAAGGCCTGGATCGAGACACCGCGCGGCGGATCTGATGTCGTCCTGGCCACCTCGCTTGCCTTGCGATGTGCGGCGTACCAGGCATCGACCGTGGTGAAGGCTTCGACCTCGGCGTAAAGCGCGGCGCGGGAGGGGATGGCAAAGACACTGGACTGCCGGGCCCCGAGCAGCGGCCGCACCAGCGCCTCCGGGCCGCGACCGCCTCTTTGCGAGAAATCGGGCAGGCCGATTGGCATATCGACCGCTACCAACGAGTCGGCGGGCAGTCGGTCGAGCAACGCCGCGAAGCTCGGGAAAACGGCTGTCGACGGTGCCGCACCGGGATCGCGGCGGACGGCTATCCAGCCGGCCTTGCAACCGTCGACGCCGACAAGCACAACACCCCAGGGCATAACATCGTCGGGCGCAACGTCGTCGGGCGCAACATCCTCGGGCGCATCATCCTGGGGCACGGCGTCTTCGGCCTGCGTCACGCCCGGCGGTCCCGTTCCGGATGCAGGAGATGGCGAAGTTGCACCATCGCCATCGGGTGCGACAGGCTCTGGGCATCGGTCTCGAGCTGCAACTCGTCGCCGCCGCGCTTGGCGGTCCGCGCCAGGATCTCGTAGACCGCCGCCGTGGTCGATTGCAGCGCCTTGGCGGCCGGCTGGCCGGACAGGATCCGCGCCAGGTAGACGGCAGCCGTCAGGTCGCCGAGCCCATTCGGCGGCTTGTCGATGAGCCGGTGTTCGGCAAGCAGTGCCTCTCTGTCGGCGAGCAGTAAATTGCCGGTGCCGCCGGCCATCATCGCCGGCGCCGATGTGACCAGCATGGCCGGTGGGCCGGCCTGCAGGGCTGCAGCCATTGCCGATTTAAGGTCTGGCAGCGGCGCTCCGGCCATCCATTCCAGCTCGTAGCGGTTGGGCGTGGCGATATCGGCGATCGGCATCAGCCGGTCGCGCATGGCGATTGCGGTCGGCTCAGGTACGTAGAGCCCGCCCGAATCGCCCATCACCGGATCGCAGATATAGAGGGCGTCCGGCGTCTTCGCCTTGACCGCGCCGACCAGCGAAGCGACGGCTTCGGCCTGGCCAGCCTCGCCGAGATAGCCGGACAGCACGGCGCCGACCTCGCCCAGCCACGGCGCGCCCTCGAGGTCGGCCATCAGCGCCTTGAACTGGTCCAGCGGCGGCACAATGCGGGTGGCCCGGCCATGGCCCGGATGCCAGGGCAGGATGACGGTCGGTACCGCCCAAACCGGAAAGCCGAGCGTCTCCAGCGCAAAGACAGCGGCACGGTTGCCGACTGAGCCACGGGCGACATGACTGGAGACGACGATGACCGCGCGGGGCGCGTCGGTTTTTTCGGCACTCATTGATTTTTCCTAACTGCCCCTGGTGACGAAAAGCACGAGCCAGATCAACAGGCCGATGGCAATAAGCAAGCCCGCTGCCCGACCGATGCGGGTGCCCCAATATTCGATCGGGTCCGACCGGTCGGCATCGGCCGCGGTGACGTGGTCGCGCGCGCCTTTGGTGGTTCGTGCAAGGAACGAGGTGCCCCCCGGGTCGGTCTCGCGCGCCACCCGTTCGATGATGCGGCGCGATTCCGCGTCGCTGTCGTGGCGTTTCGCCATGGTGATGTCCCGTTCTATGCCAGAGCTTAACCCGTTCGCCTCGTCTGTCACAGGGCCCGACGGCGAATGGCAGAAACCAGTAACACTTCTCGGCCGAAGTCATTTTCTTACGCAAGGATTGTGCTAATGCTTCGCCTGCCAATGCTATTGAGGGGACTTATCATGCTTGCCCAGCGCCTTTCTTCGCCGCCAACCTTCCGTAATTTAGCTGCGTTCCTGGTTATGGCCGTCATGCTGCCGCTGCTTGCCGGCTGCGGCTACAACACCATTCCGACGGCTGAGGAAAACGCCAAGGCCGCATGGAGCGAGGTGTTGAATCAATACCAGCGCCGCGCCGATCTCATCCCCAATCTGGTCAACACGGTCAAGGGCTACGCCGCGCACGAGAAGGACACGCTCGATGCCGTGGTCGAAGCGCGCGCCAAGGCGACGCAGGTGACCGTGACGCCGGAAACGCTGAACAATCCGGAAGCCTTCAAGAAATTCCAGGACAGCCAGGCCGGCCTGACCAGCGCGCTGTCGCGCCTGCTGGCGGTGGTGGAGAACTATCCCGATCTCAAGGCCAACCAGAACTTTCTGGCGCTGCAAGCACAACTCGAAGGCACCGAGAACCGGATCACGGTCGCCCGCCGCGACTATATCCAGGCAGTGAGAGAGTACAATCTGACGCTGAGGACCTTCCCGTCGGTGATCTGGGCGACCTTGTGGTTCCGCGGCAACCAGCCGTTTGCGAATTTCACCATCGAGGAGGATAAGATGCAGCCGCCGAAGGTCGATTTCGGCACGCAGCAGGGCGGGTGAAGAACAGCCGGTGAGCGTGGTCCCTATTGGCCTTGCACTCCGTAGCGCCCCCCTCTGCCCTACCGGGCATCTCCCCCTCAAGGGGGGAGATTGGCAGCTTTGGCCTCACCGCCCATCCTGCAACGTTGGAGATTGGCGAAAGCGGTCGCGATAGTCGATCTTCCCCCAAGTGGGGGAGATGTCCGGCAGGACAGAGGGGGGCGCGACGAAGTGCAAACCACACGCTTCTGAGCGTCACTTTGCTTCTTCTTTGCCTTGGTCTGTTCCTCCCGCTCACCGCCCTTGCCGCCGCACTGCCGGCGCTGACCGGACGGGTCGTCGACAACGCCGGCATCATCGACGCCGCGACCGAGGCGGCGCTGACGCAGAAGCTTGCCGAGTTCGAGACCAAAGGGTCCGACCAGATCGTCGTCGCGACCATCCCCAGCCTCGACGGCGAGGAGATCGAGCCTTACGCCAACCGGCTGTTCCGCGCCTGGAAACTGGGCCAGGCGAAGGAGAACAACGGCGTGCTTTTGCTGGTGGCGCCGAACGACCGCAAGATGCGCATCGAGGTCGGCTATGGGCTTGAAGGCACGCTGACCGACCTGCACACCAAGCTGATCATCGAAAACGACATGGTGCCGGCCTTCCGTGCCGGCGATTTCTCAGGCGGCATCAGCAAGGCCGTCGACGACATGATCATGGTGCTGGAAGGCAATCCCGAAGAGCTGGAGGCGCGCGGCGAACGCAACCAGCAGCCGCCGTTCAACAGCGACGATCTGTTCTTCACGATCTTCATAGCCATCTGGGCAATCATCTTTTTCGGCGGCCTCGCAGCCTCCATCCTGCCGCCGATCTTCGGCCAGAAGATCGGTCCCGGCCGCTATCGCTGGCTGGGCATGACCTTCGAGCCAAACCGGCGGTCCTCCGGCGGCTGGTCGGGAGGTTCCGGCGGGGGATGGTCGTCGGGTTCAAGCGGTGGCGGGTTTTCCGGCGGCGGCGGTTCGTCCGGCGGCGGCGGCTCCTCGGGAAGTTGGTGACGAGATGACAAGACACGCCATCAGCCCGGTGGAATCCGGCCGTTTCACCAAAATG
>NZ_JAMYRK010000113.1:0-10097 GCF_040321335.1 Mesorhizobium sp. M0437 | reverse complement strand
CCCCGGCCCCCCCGGCGCCTCGCCCGTCCCTCCCCCCCCCCCCACCCCCAGCGGGGGTGCGCCCCCCCGCCGCCCCCAAAACGCGGGGCCGCCGCCCCCCCCCCCCCCACCAGGCTTGGGAGGCTTAGCGAGCCGCGGTCCAGCCCTTGTAATCCTTCAAATTGTCGGCCGTGATCAGCTTCGGGTCGAGCAGCACCGTCGGCTCGGCCGGCTTCTTGCCGGCAAGCAGGTCAGCCGCCATCGTCAGCGACTGGCCGGCCATCACATAGGGATCCTGCGAGGCCGAGGCCTTGATCATCGACGTGCCGGAGGCGAGTTCCTTCTCGATATCGGGTGCACCGTCGACCGCGGTGAAGATGAACTCCGAGCGGTTGAGCTGCTTGGCCGCAAGCTGGGCGCCGATCGCCGTCGGATCGTTGATCGCGAAGACCGCGTCGATCTTGTCGAAACGCGTCAGCAGCGACTGGAACACTTTCAGGCCGCCGTCACGCGAGCCTTCGGCGTTCTGGTCGTCGGAAAGGATCTTGATGTCGGGGTGCTTTGCCAGCACGTCCTTGCAGCCCTTGACCCGCTCCAGGATCGACGACGAGGCCGGGCCATTGAGGATGACATAGTCGCCCTTGCCGCCGGTATTATCGACCAGATACTGGCAGGCCTCTTCGCCGGCCTTGACGTTGTTGGTCATCACGGTGACGTCGGCGCCGGGCGCCGAAACGTCGAAAGCGGCAACGACAATGCCGGCCGCCTGCGCCTTCTTCACCGCCGGCGCGATCGCCTTGGCATCGACTGCGTTGAGCATGATGACGTCGACACCGGCAGCGATGAAGGAATCGACCTGCGATACCTGCTTGTTGAGATCGTAGTCGGCCGATACCGAGGTCACCTGCACATTCGGGTTGATCTTCTTGGCCGCGTCCTCGATGCCCTTGATGGTGGCGACGAAGAACGGGTTGCCGAGCAGTCCGACCGAGATGCCGACTTTGTTCAGATCCTTTGCCGATGCCGGCGCGATGACGGCGGCCGCAAGGGCGACGCCGCAGAGCAGTTTAGCGATGGTCTTCATTGTTTTATTTTCCTCCTGATGCCCCGCGCCTCTCACGGTGCGTTACACATGAAACCGGCTCGTTGGATGCCGGCGACTAAGGGCCATCACGTTCTTGCTCCTGCCTGGAGCCGGTAACGGTCGAGGGCGACCGCCACGATGATGACCAATCCCTTGATGATGTACTGCCAGATGTCCGAAACACCGGCGAGGATGAGCCCGTTGGACAGCACGGCGATGATCAGGCCGCCGATCAGCGTGCCCCAGATCGAGCCGACACCGCCGACGAAACTGGTGCCGCCGAGGATGACTGCGGCAATGGCGTCGAGTTCGTAGGACTGGCCGAGCTGAAGCCCGTTGGCGGCATAGAGCCGGGCCGCCGACATGGCGCCGCCAAGGCCGGCCAGAAGGCCGGAAACGCCGTAGACGAAGAGCAGCACCAGCGGCACCTTGATGCCGGTCAGCCTGGCGGCCTCGGCGTTGCCGCCGACGGCGTAGATCCAGGTGCCGAGCACGGTGCGCTTGAGCACCAGCCAGGACAGGACGACGACCGCCAGCGCGATGATTACCAGCCACGGAATGCCGAACAGCGAACCGTTGCCGATGAAGTCGAACGGCAGGTCCGCGTTGAACACCGTCGTGTCCTGGCCGAGCAGGCGGGCGACGCCGCGCACGGCGGTCAGCGATCCCAGCGTGACGATGAAGGGCGGCAGCTTGATATAGGCGATCAGCAGCCCGTTGATGACGCCGAAACCGAGCCCGACGAGAATGGCCGCGGGCACCCCCAGCAGTCCCCAATCGGGCACCAGCGACACCATCACTGCCACCATCGCCGAGGCGGCAAGGATCGAGCCGACGGACAGGTCGATGCCGCCGGTCAGGATGACGAAGGTCATGCCGGCGGCCAGCACGATGTTGATCGACGATTGCTGCATGACGATCAGCAGATTGGTCTGGGTGAAAAAGCGCGGATTGATGAACTGGAAGCCGACCGCCAGCAGGATCAGGATCGGCAGCATGCCGAGTGCGGCAATGGCGGTACGCCACCTCGTACTCCTGCCGACCGCCCGGTCGTCCGCTTTCATCGTGTCGGCCACCTTGTCGGTCATCGCTGAGCCGCTCCCGTTGCAAGTTCCATGATCGCTTCCTGCCGCAGCGGCTCGCCCTCCGACGCCGTCACCTCGCCGGCAATGGTGCCGTCGCGCATCACCAGCACGCGGTCGGCGATGCCGATCACCTCCGGCAGTTCGCTGGAGATCATCAGGATGGCGATGCCTTTCTTGGCCAGGTTGTCGATCAGCCGATAGATTTCCGACTTGGCCCCGACATCGACGCCGCGGGTCGGCTCATCGAGGATGACGACCTGCGGCTCGGTTTCCAGCAGGCGGGCGAGCAGCACCTTCTGCTGGTTGCCGCCCGACAGCGAGCCGGCATTGGCCTGCACCGAGTTGGTGCGGATGGAGAGGTCTGACACCGCCTTGGCGGCGCGCTTTTCGGCAGCCGTGAAGTCGCGCAAACCGCCGGCCTTCGCGTCCTTTGCCAGCACGCCCATGCTGATATTGTCGGAGATCGACATGTCGAGAAACAGGCCAAGTTGCTTGCGGTCCTCGGTCAGGTAGGCAATGCCGGCATCGAGCGCCTCGCTCGGCGAACCGATGGATATCGGTTTGCCGCCGAGCTCCAGCGTGCCTGATGTGTGCCTGTCGGCGCCGAAGATCAGCCGTGCCAGTTCGGTGCGGCCCGAGCCGACCAGGCCGGCCAGTGCCAGCACCTCGCCCTTGTGGAGGTCGAAGGAACAATTGTTTATGAGATTGCCGCCCGACATGCCGCGCACCGACAGCGCGATGGCGCGCTTGCTGTCCGGCGGACGGTGATCCTTCTTGTAGAACGTCGACAGATCGCGCCCGACCATCATCGATACCAGGCGCGAGGCGTTCAGGTCGGCGCGGTCGAGCGTGCCGACATAGCCGCTGTCGCGTAGCACGCTGACGCGGTCGGCGAGCTGGTAGACCTCTTCCATGCGGTGGCTGATGTAGATGATGGCGATGCCTTGCGACTTCAGCGTCGCAATCACCTCGAACAGCCGGTCGGTCTCACGCGAGGTCAGCGACGTGGTCGGCTCGTCCATGACGATGATGCGCGCATTGGTCGACAGCGCGCGGGCGATTTCCACCAGCTGTCGCTCGCCGAGCGACAGGCTTGCGACCGGAGTGCGCGCCGAGAAGGTCACGCCGAGCCGCGCGATGATCTCGCTGGCGCGCCGATTGCACTGCTCGCGGTCGACAACGCCGAACCGTCGCGGCTCGTTGCCGAGAAAAATGTTCTGCGCTACCGACAGATTAGGCGCCAGCGACAGCTCCTGATAGATGACCGCAATGCCGGCGGCGCGCGCCTTGATCGGGTCGCCCGTCGCGGCCGGCACGCCGTCGATCAGGATTTCGCCGCCGGGGTCCGGCCGGTAGGCGCCGGACAGCACCTTCATCAGCGTCGACTTGCCGGCACCGTTTTCGCCCATCAGCGCGTGCAGCTCGCCGGCGTGAACGGTCAGCGACACATCGTGCAAGGCGCGGATCGCAGCGAACGTCTTGGAGATGTGGCGCATCTCCAGCACCGGCTGGCGCACCGTCTCGATCCGGGCGGCGGCGCTCATCGCGCACCTCCTGCAGCTGCGCTGGCCACAGCCCGGTCGGCGGCAAGGCCGCGCCAGTCGTTGCGATAGCCGGCAAGGCCGCTGAAACTTGCCGCATGCACCGCCTCCGGCGCTTCGGTGGCAAACTCGCGTCCGACGCTTTCGAAGGCAAGTGCGGCAGCACCGGTGGCGCTGCCCTCCAGCGTTGCGCCCTGCAGGAAAGCCTGCCCGGGCCGCAACTGCGCCAGCAACGCGGCAAGCAGCCCGCCATTGTTCAGGCCGCCGTCGACGATCACTGTGTTGTCCGAATGGATCAACTCGAGGCACAGATCGACCATCAGCGCGACATAGAGCAGCGCCATGGCCGCGCGTTCCTCGGCATTGGGCGTACGCCCGACCAGTTCGCCGCGGCGGTGCGGCATCGGGCCGCCGGGCGCGAAGCTCGGCAGCGCCATAATGCCGGCGTCGATCACCCGTTGTATCGATGACGGCGCGATTGCGCCCTGCCAGCCAGCGCTGATCGTGGCGAATTCGCGCCCACCCATGAAGCGGACGGTTGGCACCGGGCCGCCATCGACATCGACATTGACCAGCATGTCGCGCTCGCCGTCGAGTGCGTCGAGCGGGCAGTCGGGATTGAGCACGACCACCCAGGTGCCGGTCGAGACCACGGTCACCGGCCCGAGCTGCTGCCGGCGGTAGGCATGGAGCGCGGCATTGCTGTCGTGGACGCCATTATGGATGGCGACTGGCTTCGCGGCCTGGCCGAAGCGCTGCTCGCCGATCACCGCGCCGGCGCGCTCGAAGGCGGGCATCTGGCCGCGCCAGCCCTCGGCATCGACCAGCGAGCTGAAATCGCGTTTGCGCGGCGCCCATAAATGCGAGTGGCAGCCAAGATACGACACTTCCGATACCGGCCGGCCGCCAAACCGCCAGCTCCAATATTGGGGATAGCCGAGGATCGATTTCGCTGCGGCGAAGGCACCGGGCTCCACCTCCTTCAGCCACAACATGTGGCGGCCGTAGTTGAAGCCAAGCGGCAGGCGCGGCGAAAAGGTCTCGGCAAAATCCGGAATGCGGCGGTCGATCTGCGCGGCGATTTCAGCTGGCGGTTCCTGCTCGTAATCGAGGATCGGATGCGTCAGCACGGCTTCGTCGACCAACGCGAAGGTGCAGCCATGGCCGGATACCATCAGCCCTTCCACGCCATGCATGTCGACTGCATTATCGATGGCGCGAGCCGCCCAGTCGTGCAGCGCTGGCTCGTCGAGCACGCTGAAGCCGCCTTTTCGGATCCAGCTCGGCTGGCTGCGGCGCTCGTCGAGTATCTGTCCGTCCTGGCCGAAGACGAACAGCTTCGAATTGGTCTTGCCGAAATCGAGGACGGCGATGTTCACTGGGCGCCTCCCGAGGAAGCCGCGATCCGCACCATGACGCCGGCATCTTCGAGCATGCGGGCATCTGTCTCGGACAGGCCGTCATCGGTGACCAGCGTGCCGATCCGCGACAGCGGCAGTGCCACATTGCGCGCGTGGATAGACAGTTTTCGGCTGTCGGCCAGCACGACGATCTGGTCGGCGCAGAGGCTGAGCTCGACGATCGAGCGGACCAGCAGCGGGTGCGATTCCAGAAGGCCTTCCTGGCCGATGCCTTGCGCGCCGAGAAAGAACTTCGAGGCGTAGAACGGCACCGTCTGCGTCAGCGAATGGATGATGCCCGGCTCGCGGTGCAGTTCGCCGCCGGCGACGGTGAGGCTGCAATGGCCGTGGTCGCTGAGATAGGCCGCGAGCGGCATCGAGTTGGTGTAGAGCCGGATGTTGCGGTCGGCGAGCTTGACGCCGAGATGGAAGCAGGTCGAACCGCCATGCACGATGACCGCGTCACCGTCGCGCACCATGGTGGCGGCGAGAGCGGCGATCTGCCGCTTCGCCTCGACGGCGAGGTCGCGGTTCTCGTCATAGGGCCTGGCATAGGCGACGCCGGCTTGCGAAGCGCCATCGAGCGCCGAGATGCCGCCATAGACCTTGCGCGCTTCGCCGGCCTCGTCGATCTTGTCGATGTCGCGCCGCACCGTCGCCGCCGATACGCCAAGCCGCTCCTGCAGCTCGCGCACCGATGCGAAAGGCCGGTCCCGCAAAAGCTCGACAATCTGACGCTGGCGGCCGGAGTCGCTCAACCCTTACCTCCCAATGCGCTTGCCTCCCAAGCATTTTGCACGGCATTGCCGTTTTGCATGGCAATTGGTGCAACTTACTCAACGGCCCTCGGATTGCAAGCCTGATTTGACGCGATAACATCACTGTTGACGTAACTTGCTCGCATCTGCGATACCAGCATGGGTCTTCGTCCCGGCACCGGGACGTCCAAAGCCGTGGCCACGCGGCCGGATTGTAGAGGAATTTCGATGACGATCAGTGCGGATGCGCAGGAACTGGCAGCGCTGCGGTCGCTTTCGGCCGCTATCGGCAGCGACGCGCATCTGACCCAGGCCGCCGGCGGCAACACCTCGCTGAAAGCCGGCGACACGCTCTGGATCAAGGCCTCCGGCACCTGGCTGAAGGACGCGCTCATCGCCGACATCATGGTGCCGGTCGGCATCCCGCCATTGCTCGACGCCATCGAACGGCGCGACCCGGCCGCCGAACAGCCGCAGGCCTTCACTGTCGACGCCCTCAGCGCGCGCGGCTTGCGCCCGTCGATCGAGACCACCGTGCATGCGCTGATGCCGCAGCGCATCGTTCTGCATGTTCACTGCGTCGAGACCATTTCGCTGGCCGTGCAGGCCGACTGCGAGGCCGAGGCCGCCAGGCGGCTCAACGGCCATCAATGGGCGTATATTCCCTATCGCCGGCCGGGACTGCCGCTCGCGCAGGGTATCGCCGAGCGCCTTCGGCCAGGCGTGGATATCCTGATCCTCGGCAATCACGGCCTGGTCGTTGCAGCCGAGACCGTCGCCGCGGCCGACATGCTGCTGCGGCGCGTGACACGACTGTTGGCGCGGCCGCCGCGCCAGGTGGCGGAACCGGACATCGCGGCATTGACGGCGCGCGCCGGCGACAGCGACTACAGATTGCCGGCGGACGTTGAGGCGCATGCGGTGGCGATCGACCCCGAAAGCTGCCGCATGGCTTTGGGTGGCAGCCTCTACCCCGACCACGTCATCTTTCTCGGCGAAGGCTCGGTCGTGGCGAGACCGGACGAGGGTGTGAAGCGCGTCATCGAGCGCTGCGGCGCCGCACCCGTGGCGATCCTGTTTCCTGGACTCGGCGTGTTGATGCGCGGCGACGCCGGCGCCGGTGCCGACGCCATGCAGCGCTGCCTTTCCGACGTGACGGCGCGGATCGATGTCTCGGCGAAGCTGAATTATCTGACAGCGGCGGAGAATGACGAGCTGATCAACTGGGACGCCGAAAAATATCGCCAGAAACTCAATGCCGGAGGCAGCTGACATGTCGCGTTCGTCTGGCCCGCTTGCCATCGGCATCGACATCGGCACATCCGGCGCGCGCGCCGTCGCCATGCGTCCGGACTTTTCCGTTGCCGCGCATTCCGCTATTGCCCTCGAGCGATTTGGGCCGAACGGCCGTGACCCCGCAATATGGTGGGAGGCGGTCGGCGCGACTTTGGCGGAACTGCTCAAATGTATCGATCGCGCGGCAGTGCGCTCGATCGCCGTCGACGGTACGTCGGGCACGCTGCTGCCGGTCGACGGCGCCGGGCGGCCGCTGGCCGAACCGCTGATGTACAACGACAAGGTCGCTGACGACACTATTCTGACAGCAATAGCCGGCGCGGCACCGGCAACGAGCGCTGCACTCGGGGCAACCTCCGGTCTCGCCAAGGCGCTGTCTTTCCAGCACCTGCCCGGCGTCGCCACTGTGCTGCACCAGGCAGACTGGATCGCCGGACAGTTTTCCGGCCATTTCGATGTCAGCGACGAGAACAACGCCCTGAAGACCGGCTACGACGTCGAGGCCCGGCGCTGGCCGGACTGGATCGCGGCGACCGGCGTGCGCATGGAATTCCTGCCCCGCGTCGTGCGGCCGGGCGATGTCACGGACACGCTCACCGCCAGCGCCGCGAAAATGTTCGGCCTGCCGCGCGACGTGGTCGTGGTCGCCGGCACGACCGATGGCTGTGCGTCGTTCCTGGCAACCGGCGCGACGGCGGCGGGCGACGGCGTCACTGTGCTCGGCTCGTCGCTGACCATCAAGATCCTCTTCGACCGGCCGATCTCGGCGCCGCAATTCGGCATCTACAGCCATCGGCTGGGTGACACCTACCTGGCGGGCGGCGCCTCGAACTCCGGCGGCAAGGTGCTGGCCCAGCATTTCCCCGTCGCCCGCATTGTCGAACTCAGCAAAAAAATCGACCCGGCGACGAAGACCGGCCTCGATTATTACCCGCTGCCGGCGCCGGGCGAACGCTTCCCCATAGCCGATCCGGCGCTGCCGCCGCGCCTCGAGCCGCGGCCCGCCGACGACGCCGACTATCTGAAAGCGATGTTCGAGGGTATTGCGGCGATCGAAGCGCTCGGCTATCGCCGGCTTGCCGAACTCGGCGCCCCCCGACTGACATCGGTCAGGAGCGTCGGCGGCGGTGCGGCCAATCCGGCCTGGACAGCGATCCGGCAGCGCAAGCTTGGCGTCGCTCTCGTGCCGGCTCTTTCGGAGGAGGCCGCTGCCGGCACGGCGCGGCTGGCGCTGATGGGCGCAAGCGCAGCGGGGCTTTTATGACGGCCAAGGCAATTCAACACCTCGACGGCATCGCCGCGCTGACCGACCGCTATCAGGTGTTCCTGCTCGACCAATTTGGTGTGCTGCACGACGGCACCAGCGCCTATCCAGGTGCTGTCGAAGCGTTGTCGGCACTCAAGCGCGCCGGCAAGACCATCGTACTGATCTCGAATTCCGGCAAGCGGGCGCAACCCAATGAGCACCGCCTGCTGAAGCTCGGCTTCGAACCGGGAAGCTGGGACCACTTTGTCTCCTCCGGCGAGGTGGCATGGCGCTCTTTCCACCAAATGGCAGCATCCGGAGCCCTGCGCCCGCAGACAAAATGCCTGCTGATCCGCCGCGACAATGACCGTTCGGCTGTCGACGGCCTGCCCTTCGTCCTGGCCAAGGACGGCGACGATGCCGAACTGGTGCTGATTTCCGCCAGCGAGGGCGATCGCTACGACCTCGACCATTATCGCCGGCTTCTTGGTCCGGCGGCGGCGCGGCGGGTGCCATGCTTCTGCACCAATCCCGACAAGATCATGCTGACTGCCGTCGGCCCTCGCTTCGGCGCCGGCCGGCTCGCCGATCTCTATGAGAGCCTCGGCGGCAGCGTGTCGCGCATTGGCAAGCCCAATCCGCAGATATTCGAGGCAGCGCTGGCACTGGCGGGCCACCCGGAGCGCGACAGCGTGGTCTGCGTCGGCGACAGCGTCGAGCACGACATCGCCGGCGGCAACGGCGTCGGTGTCGCGACGACGCTGGTCCTGTCGGGCATATTGGCGGGGGCGCCTGACCTGGAGGACGTTTTCGCCACGCTGAATGCCCGTCCCGACTACATCGCGGATAGCTTCAGGTTTCGCTGAGGCGAGACAAAGCTAATCCAGGTTGAAACGCCCGATCACCGGCACATGGTCCGAGGGCCGTTCCCAGCCGCGCGCCGGCCGCAGGATTTCATAGCCGGCAAAATGCGGCACCAGGTTTGGCGACGACCAGACATGGTCGAGGCGGCGGCCGCGATTTGAGGCCTGCCAATCCTGGGCGCGATAGCTCCACCAGGTGTAGAGTTTCTCCTCGTAAGGCACATTGAGCCGCATCAGGTCGATCCAGTCGCCGGCGAGCCGCATTGCCTCGAAGTTTTCTGTCTCGACCGGCGTATGGCTGACGACATTGAGGAGCTGCTTGTGCGACCAGACATCGTGCTCGAGCGGCGCGATGTTGAGGTCGCCGACCAGGATCGAGCCGGAGTGCTCGTCATGCTCGGCCCGCACGGCGTTCATCTCGGCAACGAAATCGAGCTTGTGCTTGAACTTGCGGTTGACGGCCGGGTCGGGCTCGTCGCCGCCGGCCGGAACGTAGAAATTGTGCAGCAGGATCGTTTTGCCGCCGGCGTTGACGGTGACCGACAGATGCCGGCTGTCGTCGATCTCGCAGAAGCGGCGCTTTTCGACCACCTCGATCGGCCGCCGCGCTATGGTGGCAACGCCGTGATAGCCCTTCTGGCCATGGAAGGCGATGTGCTCGTAGCCGAGCTTGCGGAACGCCTTCTCCGGAAACAATTCGTCCGGAACCTTGGTTTCCTGCAGGCAGAGCACGTCCGGGGGCGGCGCACCCCACAGGCCCGCGACCAACAGGCTCGGCCCCCCGGCCGACGGGTGCTGTGCCGAAGCCGCGGGACAACGCCGGGGGGGGGGAGGCAAAAACAAAA
>NZ_JAMYRK010000112.1:0-10222 GCF_040321335.1 Mesorhizobium sp. M0437 | reverse complement strand
TAGCGGAAGCATTATAGCTAGACTAGTTTCCGTCCACAGTGTGCTGCAGCAAGCAGAAGGAGGTTCGATGGTGAACTGACAACATGCTGAGAAGCTGCGTGAAAGATGAGGGTAGGCCCCTCGGGATCGGCTTTCAGGAGCGGGTCTCAAACCAGCCCAAGCTGCTGTGGTAGAAGAGCCATGGTGGTTAGCGTTGGGTCAAAAGCCGCGGACATGATCCGGGACAGGTAGGCATCCGGAAGATGAGCACAAGCAAACCTTCGATGACGCGTCGTTAGAACTCTTTGATACCACTAAAACCGAGGGCGTGTGGATCTCTCGGGACAGGTCCGTCGGAAGCCTGATGACTGGGCGGACAGTGGACGGCGTATAGGGGGCATGAGCCGGATGCAGGCTTTTGCGCGGAACTGCAGGAACCAGCTTTCTGATGCCAAGGGAGAAGCACAAGCGGCACACCACCGTGAGGCGAGGGTACCGATGCAGGAAGTTGGGGCGGATCGACCCGTAGTAGTGATGAAAGTCCTGTAATGGGGCTGGAGCGAAGGGGTCGGATCAGGTGGTCGTATTTTCGAAGCAACTGGCAACAGGATGACAACGACAGATGCGACAGACAAGCCGTTTATGATCGATAAGCGGCTGGTGTACGAAGCCTATAAAGCGGTCAAATCCAATGGTGGTGCGGCTGGCGTGGACGGGCAGACGATCGAGCAGTTCGAGGCCGACTTGAAGGGGAATCTCTACAAGATCTGGAATCGGATGAGCTCGGGAAGCTATTTTCCGCCACCGGTGCGTGCCGTTCCCATTCCAAAAAAGAGTGGTGAGGGCCAGCGGATTTTGGGTGTGCCCACCGTGAGCGACAGGATCGCGCAGATGGTGGTCAAGCAGCTCATCAAACCGGATCTCGATCAAATCTTCCTGAAAGATTCCTACGGTTACAGGCCGGGAAAATCGGCACTCGTTGCCGTAGGGGTCACGCGTCAGCGGTGCTGGAAATATGACTGGGTTCTAGAATTCGACATTAAAGGACTGTTCGGGAGTCTTTCCCATGAGTGGATGCTCCGGTTTGTCGAGCATCGAGTCGGGGATCCGCGTCTGATCAGCTTGATCAGGCGCTGGTTGAAAGCAGGTGTCATGGAGGATGGAGCTGTCCACCCGAGCGATGAAGGAACGCCACAAGGCGGATCGATCAGCGTTTTGCTGAGTAACGTGTATCTGCACTACGTTCTCGACCTCTGGTTCGAGCGTGTCGTGAAGGTCCGGCTGAAGGGCGAAGCCCGGTTGGTACGTTATATCGACGACTTTGTGATCTGCTTCCAACATCAATCGGACGCGCTCCAGGTCCAGGAGGCCTTGCGTCACAGGTTGGGCAGGTTCGGCCTCACCCTGGAACCGACCAAGACCAAGCTGGTCGAGTTCGGTCGGTTCGCGCAGCGAGACGCGGGCAAACGCGGCAGAAGTCGCCCAGAGACAATCTATTTTTTGGGTATGACGCTGTACTGCTCGCGGAACCTGAAGGGTAACTTCAAGGTGGGGATGCGAACGGAGAAGTCTCGGCTTCGCCGTAGCATCTCGTCAGCGCAAGAACTGATGCGGCGTATTCGACATTACGGCATCAGCGATCAGGTCAGCGAAATCAACGCTGCTGTTCGTGGCCACTATGCCTACTATGGCATCGCCGGAAATCTCCGGTCGTTGCTCAAGGTACATCGGGTCACGGAACGCTACTGGTGCCGGATGTTGCGCAGCCGCAGCCGGGATGGCGGCCGCCTTACTTGGGATACTTTCAACCAGATCAAAGAACGGAACCCGATACTGCGACCGAAGCTGCGGCTCCCGTACCGGGCGCTGCAAGCACTCGCCGTGCTGTGAACCAACTGCCGAAGAGCGTAGTGCGGTAGCTCCGCACGCTACGTTCTGTGGGAACCGGAGGCGGGCGACCGCCTCCGGTGACCCGGTGAGGCGCGCAAGCGTCTCCGCTACTCGCCAACACGTGTATTTCGCAGCGTTTACAGATGTTTATGCTAGGCTGGGTCGCCTTAGCGACGGGATTGATGGGATCACGGGCGCTGACCGTCGACGAGATAGCGTGGTCAGCACTATCAGCCGCACGCCGCGATGGCCGGCAATGGCCGGTGCAACGCAACGACACGGGATTGGCATTCAGGTCGCTTTGAGGCGGGTGAAGAGGACGAGGCTATAGGCCACGACCGAGGACCAGACGTAGGTCTTGAAGTGATCGAGGCCTCGCCCAGGTGCAACGCGCCAAACCGTAAGCACGCTTGAGGCATGAGATGCCGGCTTCGGTGCCGGCGCGGAAGTAGCGCAGCTCGCGATAGACCCACTTGCTTTTGGTAAGCGATGCGCCAAGGCACCTTTCCCGAAATCGTCTTGATGGTTAGATCGCTCGTTGGTCCGCGCGGCGGCGCCGATCACTTCGGATCGTCATAACGGGTGACGTAGTGGAGTTCGCGCAGGGCGGGGATGACGAGGGCGATGTCTTTGTAGGCCTCGTGCTCGATGAAATGCGCGGTCTCGGGCCCCGGCCTGGGCTTGCCGAGGACGGGCCTCCCCTTTTTGTCGACGCAGTAGATCAGGATCGGCAGCAGCAGGCCGTGGTTGGGGTTGTCGAGGTCGAGTAGCCGTTTCCATTTTTTGATGTTGAGATTCATGGCCGCGTGGAATCCCTGGCACCACGGCCGAGGGTCGATGCCGCCGCTGGGCTTTGTGGCGAATCGAGGCGCATAATCCTGCGGTCTGTCGAAGAGCGTCTCGTTGATCCGGTTGTGGATCCTGGCGACGCTGGCAAACACGGCGTGATCGGTTGCAGACCCTTTGGCCAAGACGTCGCGCCGCAATCCCATGAGCGGGCACATCCAGTCTTGCGGGTCCGGGTAGCGCGGCCCGGTGACCGCTGCCGTTACGAAGCCATCCAGCGCCGACATGGTCCGCACCAGCGGGCGGTTGGTCTTGGCAGCCATCCAGGCCTCGAGCGCCTCGTCCGACAGCGCCATGTCATCTAGCGCGCTCATGCCGCCAAGGAGAGCTGCATCTCTTCGCGGCGCACCCAATTCCACGGCATCAGTTCGTCCCAGCGCGAGGCTGGCCAATCATTCTGGATGCGCTCGGTGACGTCGGCCATGTAGGCCTCGGCATCGACGCCGCAGAGCTTGCAGGTCTCTATGACGCTGAGCACGACCGCTGACCGCTCTGCCGCGGCGAAGCTGCCCGAGAAAAGCCAATTGCGCCTTCCGACCGTCAACTCGCAGACATTCTGCCCATGTCGGGCGCGAGGTTGTCGTTTGGTATCGATGGCATCCGTATTTCGAGCGGACCGTTCGATGCGAGTATACCGAGGAGCGGGCGAACGGCAGAGTCGCGCACATTGTTGTGCGGCATGGCGAAGTCATTGTCGTTCCCGCATGGATGTTGGATCGCGACGTTTGCCAAGCGTTCAGCTTGGGCAGCCCTCGGGTGACCGTGGATGCGCTGACTGACCTTCACAACCTCTTGATCCATCGGGGATTTCGTAATGGCCTTGCGAGCGGTTCGAACGCTCAGGAGGTTATCGATGAAGACATTGCCCCCGCCAAGCCGGCTCCCAGCACTGCGGCAGTTGATCATGCCACTCGACTCCCGAGCCCTGGACGGGCTGACGAGAGCGCAACGCGCGGCCGCGGTCGCGAGCCTCGCCAAGCTGCTGATGGCGGCTGCAGGTGTCGCGGAGAAGGAGATGACCGATGACGGGCGGTAATCTTCTTCCCATGGCACTCCTGAAGCGCAAGGCCGTCGTCTACGTCAGACAGTCGACGGCCCAACAGGTTCATGCAAACCTTGAGAGTCAACGCCGGCAATATGAGCTGGTCGACGTTGCGCGGCGTTGGGGGTTCCACAATGTCGAGGTGATCGACGAGGATCTGGGCCGCAGCGCGAGCGGCGCCGTCGAGCGCCCGGGTTTCGAGCGGCTCGTCGACGATCTGTGCACCGGTCATGTCGGCGCAGTATTGTGTCTTGAGGCCTCTCGGTTGTCGCGCAATGGTCCGGACTGGCACAGGCTGCTTGAGCTTTGCGATCAGGTCGATGCGCGTGATCGATATCGATGGCATTTATGATCCCGCCAAGCCGAACGACCGGCTGTTGCTCGGCATGAAGGGCAACATCAGCGAGTTCGAGCTTTCTGTCATTCGGGCGCGGATGTACGAGGCCGCGCGGCAGAAGGCCCAGCGGGGCGAACTGCGGATAAGTGTGCCGATCGGCTACATCTGGCACCGCGATTACGGCCTGGGTTTCGACCCTGATATTCGGGTCCAGGAAGCCATCAGGCTTATATTCGCGCGGTTCCGCGAGATCGGCAGCGCACGCCAGGTGCTGATCTCGCTCAATGCCGAAGGCATGCATTTTCCGCGCCCATCTGACGGCAAGATGATGGTCTCCTTCGACTGGGTTCCGATCCGCTATCGCAACGTCATCAGCGTATTGAAGAACCCTTTCTATGCGGGGTCTATGTGTACGGCAAAACCCAGAAGCGGACCGAGATCGTCGATGGCCGCGTCCGCAAGAGCTACGGCCACCGTAAATCCCATGAGGATTGGGCGGTTGTGCTCAGGGAGCATCATGAAGGCTATGTCGGCTGGGACGAGTATGAGCGGAATCAGAAGCTGCTCGCCGCCAACACCTACGGCAAGGGCGGCGGTGTAAAGTCCGGTCGGGGCGGAAGGGCTCTTCTGGCCGGCATGCTCACCTGTGGTCATTGCGGTCGCCGCCTGTGCGTCGTTTATGTCGGCCGTGGCATCGGTTATCATATCTACCGTTGCGACCGTTCGAACCTCATGCTGGCGCGACCCCGATGCATGACCGCCAATGGCGGTCGAGCTGACGCTGCGATCTCGCAGGAGGTTTTGCGCGCCGTGGCGCCCATGGCGATCGAAGCAGCATTGGAGGCGGAGCGCATGCATCTCGAAGGCGAAGCGCAGAGAAGGCAGATGCTTGAACTGGATTTGCAGCAGGCCCGCTACGAAGCCTCGCTTGCCGAACGACGCTATGCGGCCTGCGACCCCGACAACAGGCTCATAGCCGCTCAGCTTGAGAAGAGCTGGGAGGCCACGCTTCGCCGTGTCGAAGCCTGCGAAGCCCGGCTCAACAATCGGCAAGTTCGCGATGACGCCGCCATCCCGGATTTTGCCGGCCTGGCTCAGGATCTCAGGGCTGCATGGGACGCTTCCGATGTCGACATGCGTTTTCGGCAGCGGCTCCTGCGCGCGCTGATCAAGGATATCGTCGTGACCGTGGACGATGGTGCGAGGCAGGTCGAACTCACTATACACTGGCAGGGCGGACAGCATTCGCAGGTTCACATGCGCAAGCAAAAGTCCGGCGAGCACACCAAAAGCACGCCCGAGGAGGCGATGGCAATCATCCGATCGATGGCGACGCGCTGGTCCGACGCAGATGTCGCCGCCACGCTCAACCGCATGGGGATGCGGACCGGTCAGGGAAAGACCTGGACAGGGCATCGCGTCAGCTCGTTGCGCCGGGTGCACAAGATCGAGGGCTACCGGTCTGCCGGCAATACTGGCGGAGAATGGCTCACCATGTCGGAAGCCGCGACCAAATTCGGCGTCACCAACCATAAAATCCGGCGTGTCGTCGAAGCAGGGCTGTTGCCCACCGAGCAAATCATGCCCGGCGCGCCCCATCAAATCCGCGCAGCGGACCTCGAAAAGCCCACCGTCAAGGCCGCGATCTCGCGTAAAGGCCCGTGTCGCGTCACCGACCAGACCAGAAATCCCTGTTTTCCGCCATTTGAAAAGGAGCAGCATAATGAATCAGGCATCGTAAATCCACGAATGGCCCGCTCCGCGATCAGGTTGTCGGGCTCGAGCTGGCCATCGTAGAGGAAGCGATTGAACGCGCGCAATCGGTTGGTGCCATAGGCGAAGGCCTTGGCGATATCGGCATGGCGCGACAAACCCTTGCCCTGGCGCATGAGCTGTCGTCGCAGCGCGCGGACCAGTGGTCGGGTCCGCATTCGTCGTGCGGCCAATCGCTCGGCGGGCGGGAGCCCCCGTACCTCTTCCTCGATCCGGTAGATCGCCTGGATACCGGCCATCGCCGTCGTGCTGAGCTCGGTCGGCTGGCTTCGTGAACGTCGAATATCTTGCGACGTAGATGGGCCAGGCAGGCAGCTTCTCGAATGGCGCCGCCCTTGTAGAGCTGGTTATAGCCGCTGAATCCGTCGGCCTGGAGCGTGCCGGTAAATCCGGCGAGCTCGCTCATCACGCTCTCGCCGGCGCGGCCCATGGTGGCGCGATACCAGGCGATCGGCGGCTCCTTCGAACCCGAGTTGCGATCGTCGGCGACATAAACCCAGAGCGCGCCCTTGTGTGTCTTGCCGGTGCCGGGCGCCAGGATCGGATGCCGCGTGTCGTCGGTGTGAATCTTGGTGCGGGTACGGCCGATCTCACGGATGCGGTTGTAGATGGGATCGAGCAAGGCGGCGGCGTAGCCGGCGCTGCGCGCAAGCGTGGAACGCTCGATATCGACGCCCTTGGCGGCCATCATCTGTACCTGACGGTAGAAGGGCAGATGATAACCCCACTTGGCCATCATGATATGGGCGAGCGCGGCATAGCTGAGCTTGCCGCGCGCGATGGCCTTGGCTGGTGCGGGCGCCTGGATGATTTTATCGCAGGTCCGGCAGCTGTACTTGGGTCGAACGGTCTCAATCACCTGCCAGGCCTGGGCGACCAGATCGAGCATCTCGTCGCTATCTTCGCCCATGGCGCGCAGATCGCCGCCGCAGCCCGGGCAACATGCGCAAGACGGCTCGCGAACGACCCGCCTGCGCGGCAGGTTGGGGTTGAGCTTGCGAACCGGCAACACCCGCACCTTGTCGCTGTCAGCAACGATGGGCAGCTCGATATCGGGCACGCTGGCGGCGAAATCGGTCTCGAGATCTTCGAGTTCGAGCTGCATCTGGCCGAGCTTCTCGGAGGAGCGGCCGAAGGCCTTGCGGTTGAAGCGATCAATCCGCAGCTGCAGGCGCTGGATGCGAAGTGCGGCCTCGACGCGCTCTCTTCGCAGCTGTTCATCGCGTTCGGCGATGGTGATGTCACGGGCAGAAACGGCCGCCTCCAGAAGGGCGATCCGAGCGAAGAAATCAGCGGTTGAGGGAGCTTGTTCCGACACCCAAATTACATACCCGAAAGACCCTCGTTACGGAAGAAGAAACAACACAAAATCAATGAGAAATGACCGAATTTAGCCGGCCAGACGCGGTCGATAAATCTTGTTCGGCCGGCGCCAGTCGATCCCGTCCAGAAGCAGCGAAAGCTGTGCCTTGGTGAGCAACACAGTCACCTGATCCTTGGTGGTCGGCCAGGCGAAACAACCCTCGGAAAGCCGTTTTGTAAAAAGGCAGAACCCCTGGTCGTCATGCGACAGAATCTTGATGATATGACCCTTGTGTCCACGGAAGCAGAAGATCGCGCCGGTGTGCGGGTCGAGCGCGAGCACCTGCTGCACCATCCGCGCCAGGCTGTTGATCCCGCGACGCATGTCGGTCGCGCCGCAGCACAGGTAAATCCGGTCGGTCGGCACCACCGTGATCACCTGGTCAACTCCGCCAGGACGATGCGCAGTGCTGTCGGATCGACGGTCCCGTCGATCCGCAATCGCGTGCCACTCGGAAAGGCCACGACGATCTTGCCGGCCGGGTCCGGACAATCGGCGACGGGGCGTTCGACACCGGTCAGATCGCTCACGTCGATGCGCGCGAAGGTCGCCATCGCCTGATCGGCATCAAGCTCGCCGCCGGCTATCTGCTTGCGCCAGGCATAGAGCTGGGATGGAGCTACGCCGAACGCTTGCGCGACCTCGGTCACCGACGACCCCGCCGCGCTCGCCAGGTCGACCAACGCGCGCTTCTCCGTGCAACTCCACAGCCTTCGTTGCCGCACGCGCCCGCGCACCGTTGTAAGATCTTCGGCCGCCGCGGCGCCGCTTAACTCGGCGACCATATCGCCCCCTGCATGTTCCAATGTCATGGCGCGAAAGCTTGAAGCCGATCGCCAGTCCGATCAAACACCGGCCACCGTTCCGGTATGAAGCCGGCCACCATTCCAACCAAAGACAGGCCGGTTTTCGGCACCGAAGATTACCTCTTGGGTAGCAACTTTCGCCTGATCACCTTGATCCGGCGCTGGTTGAAGGCGGCCTTCATGGAAGATGGAGCGGTCCATCCAATCGACGAAGGAACTCCACAAGGGGGATCGATCAGCGTGCAGCAGAGCAACCTTTACCTGCACTACGTTCTCGATACTAGGCCTATTACGGCGTGGCCGGAAATCTCCGGTCGCTGATCAAGGTGTACCAGGTCGTGGAGCGTTGCTGGCACTCGCGGTACCGTGAACCAACTGCCGAAGAGCGTGGTGCGGGAAAGCCGCACGCCACGTTCTGTGGGAACCGGGGGGCGGGCGATCGCCTCCGGTGACCCGGTGGGCGGCGCCGTAAGGCGTCCCCTATCCCGATCGGTCACGCTCCGCAGCACAAGGGAATCGCAAAACCGAATTGCAGGAAACAGCCCCCAAACACCGCAAATCCTGCAATCCAAAACCTACCGTCCGCCTCAATCAACATGCCAGATCAATGGCTTGCGGATAGTTCACGGTCGACTCATTCACCGGAATGTCTAAAAAAAGCTGCTTCGACGTCACTCTCCCTTTACGGACTTCGTGTGGTGCCATCCCATATGTTTCACGAAAGGATTTGGAAAAGTGCGACGCCGAGATAAATCCACAGGCGATGGCGATATCGACAATCGGTATGGCAGACTGAGTAAGCAGCATTCGAGCACGCTCTAGCCGCAGTTCTCGATAGTAAGAAAGAGGTGACCGACCTAATTCACGTCGGAATAGGCGTTCAACCTGGCGGCGGGAGCGCTTTACGCTTTTTGCAAGTTTTTCGATCGGCAGTGGTTCCGCCAGATGATGTTCCATCTGCTCGATAAGTTTAATCATTATCTGATTGGAAATGCCGTGCTTTTGTGAAAGCGGCAGCCTCTGGCGCTCATTCGGCGCCCTTACGCGCTCGACGATTGCCTGCTCGCATATACCTGCTACGGTCTCGTCACCGAAATGCCGTTGAACCAGATGCAACATCATATCCAGTGAGGCCGAACCGCCAGCACACGTCCAAATATTGCCGTCGACCTGATATATGACTGCAGCCACAGGAACTTCCATATATCGCTCGCTGAAGCCGGGAAGTTTCTCCCAGTGAATCGTGCAGTACTTGTCGTTCAGCAACCCAGCCTTAGCCAGTATGTAGGTGGCGGTCCCAACGCCGCTCACGGCCACTCCACAATGCCTGCATTCGCGAAGCCAAGCTTCCAACGATTTGCTCGAGTAGCTCTCCACATCCTGATCGGCGCAGATAACGACCATGCTCGGGCGACATTCTTCGAATAAGCGACGTCGTTCAGTTGAGATGGAACTGTTAGTTACAGCTGAAAGCCCGCAAATGGCTTGAACCGCGCCACCGGACGCTGATGCGACCCGCCAACGATACGCCTCATAACCCAACACACGATTCGCCAGGCGCAATACCTCTACCGCCGAGGAGAAAGCCAGCATGGTAAAGTCCGGGACCAGATAGAACACGATGATGATTGGCTCATGGTCGATATCCTCGCCGGCGTTCCTGACCCCGAAAGAACTGGATTGATATGGCTGCTGCGTAATCATGCATGTTGTCCACATTTGCAGCGTTTCTCAGAACGCGCGAGAGAAGGCGGAAATGGAGTGAGCTATGAGCTCGCGGAACTGTCACATCGATTGAACCTTGGATTTTGTTCCGGCTGAGCTTTCTTGCCGTGCGTCGGCTTGAGGCTGTACAGCATTGGGCCTTCGGCGCCGCGCAGCGCTCGATCCCCGCTGCTCTCCTGCTGCGTTGCTAAGCATCTTCATCGGTCCAAGCCACGTACAGAACAAAATAAAGATATCGAGAGCGAAGACCCGATCGCCGTGACCTCTGTGCCTTGCCAGTGGGGCAGCGACAAGTGCCATTCGGATTGGCCGGATAGATTGTCCGCATGAACCCCACTCTCTCGATCAGACCCGCGCCGACAAAGCAAATAGATCGACGCCAAGAGTGGTGCGGTCCTGTGCTTCGTTAAGAATGGAGCTCGTTTGAAAATGCGCGCGCTTAGCTATGGTGCCTTTGCTTC
>NZ_JAMYRK010000111.1:0-10404 GCF_040321335.1 Mesorhizobium sp. M0437 | reverse complement strand
TCTTGGAGTGCGCGGTTATGTTGGGCCGGGCCGCGGGGCCTATGCAAAACAATGCTTGGGCCCCGTGTGTCACCCCCCCGCAATCACCCCGCGGGGGGCCGGCCTTCACCCCCGCCACGTCGACGAAGGTGACGATCGGGATCGAGAAGCAGTCGCAGAAGCGCACGAAACGAGCCGCCTTGCGGCTGGCATCCGAATCGAGCACGCCGGCCAGCACCATCGGCTGGTTGGCGACGAAGCCGACGCTGCGGCCCTCGATACGGCCGAAGCCGGTGACGATGTTTTTCGCAAAATTCTGCTGGATCTCGAAGAAGTCACCCTCGTCGGCAACTTTAAGGATCAACTCTTTGATGTCGTAGGGTTTGTTGGCGTTGTCGGGGATCAGCCGGTCGAGCGACAGATCGTGATCGGTGACCGATTGGTAACATTCGATCTCGGGAATTTCCGCCGTGTTGGATGCGGGCAGCAGATCGACCAGTCGGCGCATCTGCAGCAGCGCCTCGACGTCATTGTCGTAGGCTCCGTCGGCGATTGAGGACTTCGTTGTGTGGACGGAAGCGCCGCCGAGGCTTTCGGCGGTGACCGTCTCGTTGGTGACGGTCTTCACTACATCCGGCCCGGTGACGAACATGTAGGAGGTGTCGCGGACCATGAAGATGAAGTCGGTCATCGCCGGCGAATAGACGTCGCCGCCGGCGCAAGGGCCCATGATCAGTGAAATCTGCGGAATGACGCCGGAGGCAAGTACATTGCGTTGGAAGATCTCGGCGTAGCCGCCGAGGGCTGCCACGCCTTCCTGGATGCGGGCGCCGCCGGCGTCATAGAGGCCGATGATCGGCGCGCGATTGCGCAGTGCCATCTCCTGCACCTTCACCACCTTTTCGGCATGCGCCTCGGACAGCGAGCCGCCGAACACGGTGAAATCCTTGGCGAAAAGATAGACCGGGCGACCGTTTACGGTGCCCCAGCCGGTAACGACGCCGTCGCCGGCGATCTTGGTTTTCTCCATGCCGAAGTCGGTCGAGCGGTGCTCGACATACATGTCGAACTCCTCGAACGAGCCCTCGTCTAGAAAGACGTCTATGCGTTCGCGGGCGGTCAGCTTGCCCTTCTTGTGCTGGGCGTCGATGCGGGCCTGGCCGCCGCCCATGCGGGCGATCTCGCGGCGGCGCTCGAGTTCCTTCAGCACGTCCTTCATGACCGGTCCCCGAAACGGAAAGCTGCATTGTGGTAATCATGCCCGCGAGAGAGCGCAAGCGCCGCTTCCTCATGGCTTTTGCTGCGCTGCAACATCAGGCCCCTTGCATTTCGATGCGAACTGGGCCATATGCGGCGGCATAGGCGCTTGGGCCGGGACACTCCGGCCTTCTCGATGAATGAGACTGGTTGCGTCTGTTTTCCCTCTTCCCGACATATCGGCAAGGTGGCGAAAAAGCCCCGTGGCATGAAGCCTGCGGGCACGACAGCGCAGCCGTGCGGACGATGACGTCCGCCCGCCTTGTCGTTTCATGACAATTTTCGACGGCAGGTTGCGCCCTGCCGCCATCGATGTTTGCGGCCAGGAGCCGCATGAAAGAAGAATATTTTGACCAATGAAAACACTTTGACCGGTAAGGACACTGCGGAACCGAACGGTTTCGCCGCACTTGGAATCACCGGCGCACTGCTCAAGGCCACCAATGCCGCCGGCTTTACCGATCCGAAGCCGATCCAGGCCCAGGCGATCCCGCCGCAGCTCGAAGGCCGCGACATTTTCGGCATCGCCCAGACCGGCTCGGGCAAGACGGCGGCGTTCGCGCTGCCGATCCTGTCGAAGATCATCGCACTTGGTACCAAGCGCCGGCCGAAGACGGCCCGAGCGCTGATCCTGGCGCCGACACGTGAACTCGCGGTGCAGATCGAGGAGATGATCAAGCTGCTCGCCAAGGGCGCGCATGTCTCGACCGCGCTCGTGCTGGGCGGCGTCTCGCGCTTCAGCCAGGTGAAGAAGGTTGCGCCCGGCGTCGACATCCTGATCGCAACGCCCGGTCGGCTGACCGACCTTGTGCGTGAAGGCGACCTGATGCTTGCCGACACCAAATGGCTGGTGCTCGACGAAGGCGACCGCATGCTCGACATGGGCTTCATCAACGACGTGAAGCGCATCGCCAAGGCGACGGCGCCGGACCGTCAGACGGTGCTGTTCTCGGCGACCATGCCGGCCGAAATCGCCGAACTGGCGAAAGGCCTGCTGAAGAACCCGATTCGCGTCGAAGTCGCTCCTCACAGCACCGCGGCCGCCGAGATCGTGCAGGGCGTCGTCTTTGCCCGCACCAAGCAGAAGCGCCAGGTGCTGGCCAACATGCTTGCCGATGAGGCGATGAAGTCCGTCATCATCTTCTCGCGCACCAAGCATGGCGCCGACAGGGTGACCAAGGATCTCGAGCGCGACGGCTTCAAGGCCGCCGTCATCCACGGCAACAAGTCGCAGAATGCCCGTCAGAAGGCACTCAACGATTTCCGTGAGGGTTCGGTGCGCATTCTCGTGGCGACCGACATTGCGGCACGCGGCATCGACGTGCCCGGCATCAGCCATGTGGTGAATTTCGACCTGCCGGACGAGGCGGAGAGCTATGTCCACCGCATCGGCCGCACCGGCCGCAACGGCATGGACGGCATCGCTATCACACTCTGCGACCCGTCTGAAAACAGCAAGCTGCGTCAGGTCGAGCGCATCATCCGCACCAAGCTGCCGATCGTTGCCGACCATCTCGGCAGCCCCGATCCGCAGCGCAATCCCGCCGAGAAGCACGAGCGCAGCTTCGAACCGGCCAATGATCGCAACGACCACAATGGCCGTCGCGACGGCAGGCGGCCCGGCGGCGCAAACAACGGCTTCGGCAAGAAGCGGTTCGGCGACAAGCCGGCCTTTGCGGGCGAGCGCAAGCCGGAAGGCGCCAAGCCCTTCAAGGGCAATAACAAGCGCCGCTTCGGCGGTAAGCGGCCAGCAGCGCGGGCCGCATAATCTGACCGTGTTGCGGTCGGCCAAGCCTGGCTTGGTCGAATACGATTGAAGAGGGCGACCGGAGCGATGCTTCGGTCGCCCTCTTGCTTGGGGCCTTTGGTTCACTTTACCACCGCCTCGACCCACACGACGATCCGCTGCGCGAGGAAAGCCGTGGTCGATGGCGACAGCGCGTCGCCGGCAATGACGTGGTTGTCCGGATCGCCGGTATCGTCGACCGGCACCAATTCATGTCCAGCGCCCCAGCGACCCGCAAACACGATCGCTCGCCCATCACCGATCCTACTCGACTGGCGGCTTGCGGTCGAAATTCAGCGGCCGCGCATTCCAGCGGGTGACCGTGCTGATCACCCATCGGCAGAACGGCCTCGGCAGCATCCTGAGCAGCTTCAGCGTCCAACTCAGGCGGCGTGGGAAAGTGACTTCGAAGCCGCCGTATTCGATGCCTTGCGCGATGCGGCGCGAGGCCAGATTGACAGGCATCAAGCCCGGCATCGGCAGGAAGTTCTTTTCGGTCAGCCGCGTGTCGACAAAGCCCGGATTAATCACCTGGATGCGGACGTTCATCTTGTCAAAATCGTATTTCAGCGACTCGGCCAGGATATTGACGGCCGCCTTGGTGCCGCCATAGGCGGCGGTGGTGGGCCAGCCGAAATAGGCGGTGACCGAACCGATCAGCACGACGTGGCCGCGCGAGCGCACGCGCATGCGTTCGATGACCGGCAGCAGGCCGTTGATGATGCCGAAATAATTGACTTCGAAAGACCGACGAAAATTGCGCGCCACAAGATCCTCGCCCGGCGTTGCGATATAGCTTCCCGCGTTGAACACTGCCAACACGATCGGACCGAGATCTTTCTCGATCGCCGCAACCGTCTTTGCCATGCGTTTTTCGTCGGTCACGTCGCAGGGAAAGGCTGCGACACGGCCCGCCATCTGCGCCGTTTCGACGATGAGCGTATCGATCGGATGGTCATCTGGCGCAGTCACCGCGACGACATAGCCCCGAGCGGCAAGATCCTTGGCCAGCGAACGGCCGATACCGCTGCTGCCGCCCGTAATCCAGGCGACGCCATGCTTCGGATTGGCCCGATAGAGTGTCATGTTGCGCCCCGCCGGCTCTTCTTAGCCTGTGCTCTACCGGTGAAGAAATCGAATGAAAAGAGTGCTTTTCGGTACATGGTTGAAATGAATACTGATCGGGCGCTCCTGGCTGCAGCAATTGCAGTGTGCGAAATGCGACTGGACCAGGCAAATTCTTGCCTTGAAACCGAAGCTTCGGGTTTCTAGGGTTTCGCCGCACCCACAAAGGAATCTCCATGCCCCGTTCTGTGATCGACGTGATCGGCAACACGCCCCTGATCCGCCTCAACAAGGCCTCGGAAGCAACCGGCTGCGAGATCCTGGGCAAGGCCGAATTCATGAATCCCGGGCAGTCGGTAAAGGACCGCGCCGGCCTGTTTATCATCCGCGACGCGGAGCAGCGCAGGCTGCTGCGGCCCGGCGGAGTCATCGTCGAGGGGACGGCCGGAAATACCGGCATCGGATTGACACTGGTTGCCAAGGCGCTCGGCTACCGCACGGTGATCGTCATTCCCGACACCCAGAGCCAGGAGAAGAAGGATACGATCAAACTGCTCGGCGCCGAGTTGATCGAAGTGCCCGCCGTGCCTTACAAGAACCCGAACAACTACGTGAAGCTGTCGGGCCGGCTGGCCGAGCAGATGGCCAAGAGCGAGCCGAACGGCGCGATCTGGGCCAACCAGTTCGACAATGTCGCCAACCGTGACGGCCATATCCGCACCACGGCCGAAGAAATCTGGAACCAGACCGACGGCAAGGTGGATGGTTTCGTGTCGGCGGTCGGTTCCGGCGGCACTCTGGCAGGCGTCGGTTTCGGGCTGAAGGCCAAAAACAACCAGGTCAAGATCGCGCTGGCCGATCCGCTGGGGGCAGCGCTCTATTCCTTCTACACCAGCGGCGAGCTGAAATCCGAGGGCAGTTCGATCACCGAAGGCATCGGGCAGGGGCGGATCACCGCCAACCTCCAAGGCTTTACACCCGATTTTGCCTTCCAGATCCCCGACGAGGACGCGCTGCCGATCGTATTCGACCTGATCCAGGAGGAGGGGCTTTGCGTTGGCGGTTCGACGGGCATCAACATTGCCGGCGCCATTCGCCTGGCGCGCGAGCTAGGCCCCGGCCACACTATCGTGACCATGCTTTGCGACTACGGCACGCGCTACCAGTCGAAGCTGTTCAATCCTGAATTCCTGCGCGAAAAGAAGCTGCCGGTGCCGGGGTGGATGGAGCAACAGAGCACGATTTCAGTACCGTTCGAAAGGGTTGCGTGATGGCGCACAAGACCGAAGCGCTGTTTCGTGACGACGCCTATCTGGGGACGGCCGACGCCACCGTCGTCGCAGTCAATGATCGCGGCGGCATCATTCTGGACCGGACGGTGTTTTACGCCACATCGGGCGGGCAGCCGGGCGACACCGGCAGCCTCGAACGCGCCGACGGCACCGGCATAGCGATTGCCGCTACGATCACCGGCGAAACCAAGGACGAGATCATCCATGTACCGGCGCCGGAGCAGGCAGTTCCAAAGGTGGGCGAGCGCATGAGGCTCGCCATCGACTGGCCGCGGCGGCAGTTGCTGATGCGCATGCATTCTGCCTGCCACCTGCTTACCGTCGTCTGTCCGTTCCCGATCACCGGCGCCGCGGTTTCCGAGGACGACAGCCGTATCGATTTCGACATCCCGGATGCCGGCTTTACCAAGGAAGGCGTGACGGCCAGACTGATGGAACTGGTGCGAGCCGACCACCCGATCTTCACCCGGCTCATTTCCGACGAGGAACTGGCATCCAATCCGGGCCTGGTGAAATCCAAGAATGTGCGGCCTCCGGCCGGCACGGGAAGGATCCGATTGGTCTGCATCGGCGAGAACGCTTCGATCGACAGCCAGCCTTGCGGCGGCACCCATGTAAAGAGCACCAGCGAAATCGGCGAGATCCATATCGGCAAGATCGAGAAGAAGGGCCGCGAGAACCGGCGCTTCCGCATTCGCTTTGGTCCTATGCCGCCAGCCTGATATAGGACTGCGACGGGCGGGACAGGAGAGAAAAGATGGCCGACGACAGCCCTTTCACCATCGATGCCGATTGGTTACAGAAGCGGCTCGGCGAACCCGGCCTGACGATTGTCGACGCGTCCTGGTATCTGCCGGCGCAAAAGCGTGACGCGCGCGCCGAGTACGACGCAGCGCATATTCCAGGCGCCCGCTTCCTCGACCAGGATGCGGTTTCGGACCCCGAAGCGGCTCTGCCGCACACGCTGCCGTCGCCGCAGCATTTCGCGCAATATGTCGGCGCGATGGGTATTTCGGCCGATGACACGATTGTTGTCTATGACGGGCCAGGGTTCTTTTCTGCACCGCGCGCCTGGTGGTTGTTTCGCGTCATGGGCGTGTTCCAGGTCTATATACTCGACGGCGGCTTCGATCGTTGGAAAGCCGCCGGACGGCCGGTGACGGCGGAGCCGACGAAGATCGCGCCTTGCGTGTTTTATGCCAACTTCGATGCCGCCCGCGTCGCCAGCCTTGCCGACATGCGCCGGATCGTCGAGACGGGGGAGAGCCAGATCGCCGACGCGCGCTCGCCTGGCCGTTTTGCCGGCACCGAGCCGGAGCCGCGCCCCGGCATCCGCTCCGGCCATATGCCGGGCGCGCACAACGTGCCGTTTTCGGCGCTTTCGGAAAACGGCGAATTGTTGCCGAAGGACAGGCTGCGCAAAGCGATCGAAGGAGCCGGCATCGACCTGTCGAAGCCGGTCGTCACCTCCTGCGGGTCGGGCGTCACCGCGGCAGCCGTCACGCTAGCTTTGGAGACGCTTGGCCATGTCGACAACAGGCTTTATGACGGTTCATGGACCGAATGGGGCGGGCTTTCCGACACGCCCGTCGTGACGGGCAAGGACTGACGGTGATGGAAGACGGATCGCTGGAAGACATCGATGTCACCGTGACGTTTCTCGAAATGCATGTGCCGCCTGCCTATTCGCCGCCGCTGCCGTACAACCGCCAGATCGCGCTGCTCAAGACCAAAGACATTCCGCTGCATTTCTACCGCTATTTGATGGATCGGGTGGGCCGCAAATGGCACTGGGTCAATGTGCTGAGGCTGAGCGACGAGGAGCTTGCGGCGGGCATCCACCGCGAGGACCGCGACATCAGGGTGCTTTATCTGGATGGTGCGCCGGCCGGCTTCTTCGACCTCAAGCCGCATTTGCCGGAGGAAGTGGAACTCGCTTATTTCGGAATGATGGAGCACGCGACCGGGCAAGGCATCGGCCGCTGGTTCCTCGGTGCGGCAATCGCCGCGGCATGGTCGCACGGGCCAAAGCGGGTGACGGTGCAGACCTGCACCCTCGATCACCCAGCAGCACTGCCGCTCTATCAAAAACTCGGCTTTACGCCAGTGGCGCAAAAAAAGGAGGTCGTACATCCGATGTCTTTTGCCGAGCGCGCGGCCAGCGTCATGCGGCCCTGATTTTCAGGCCCGTTCATCCGCGCTTCAGCTTGTCTTTGCAATGTCCCAGAGTCTCTGGATCAACACTCAAAGGCGAGCCCGACTTGAATGAGCTTGGCTCTTTCCATATCGCTATCGTCTAAAAACCGATGGGTGATGGAGGATCGCACGATGGCAATACGCGTGGTAATGGCCGGCGCGACCGGCTGGGTCGGCAAAGCGCTGGTTCCGGCGATCGGGGCGCAAGGCGACATGGCGCTGGCCGGGGCTGTATCACGCAGCGGAGCGGGGCAGGATTCCGGTCTGCTGGTTGGTATGCCGGCTAATGGTATTGCCGTTTCGGCCTCGCTGGCCGAGGCGCTGGAGGCGCCGTCGGACGTGCTGGTCGACTTCACCAAGCCGCATGTCGTGAAAGACCATGTGCTGCTCGCCATCGACAACGGACGGCACACGGTGATCGGCACGTCGGGACTGGGAGCTGCCGACTATGCCGAGATCGACGCCGCGGCGCGCGCCAATGGCGTCGGCGTTGTTGCCGCTGGCAACTTTTCCATCACCGCCACGCTGATGAAGCGGTTTGCACTTATGGCGGCAAAATACGTGCCGGATGTCGAGGTCATCGATTATGCTAGTGCAAAGAAGCCCGACGCGCCCTCCGGAACCGCACGAGAGCTTGCTGAAGCGCTGGCCGACATCCGCAAGGCCTCAACGGCAAAGCCGGTCTCCGAGGTCTCCGGCGTGCCGGCCACACGCGGTGGTGCGGTCGGCGCAGGCGAGGGGGTGCAAGTGCACGCGCTTCGCCTGCCGTCCTACATCCTGTCCTGCGAGGCGCTGTTCGGTCTGCCAGACGAGCGGCTGACCATACGCCACGACGCCGGCTCGTCCGCGGCGCCTTACGTGGCGGGCACGCTGCTCGCCATCAGACGGGTACAGCAGATCAAAGGTCTGGTTCGTGGTCTCGACGCGCTGATGGATTGATCCATTTCGGCAGGAATCGGGTGGGAAACGCTGTCTTGCGAGCATAATTTCCGGTCGACGACACCGGAGATTTTGCCATGACGCTAAAATTCAAAGCCTTGCCAACCAATGCTGTCCGGGCACTTCAGCGCGGCGGGCCGGATGCTTATGGCTTGAAGCCAGAGCGGCAAATTTCGGATGGCGACGGCGTGCCTTGCCGTCATTGCTTGAAAAATATTGCTTTGGGAGAGGCCTATCTTGTTTTGGCCTATCGACCTTTTCCGGAGCTGCAGCCTTATGCCGAAACGGGGCCGATCTTTCTGCATGCGAAAGAATGCGAACGCGCCGCCGAGGGGAAAATGCTTCCCGAAATGCTCGAAAGCAGCGATTACATTGTGCGCGGTTATGGCAAGGACGACCGCATCGTTTACGGCAGCGGCGGCGTCATTCCGACCGACGCCATTGCCGCACGGGCAGAGACGTTGTTCGAACGCGACGACATCGCTTACGTCCACATCCGCTCGGCGCGCAACAATTGCTATCAGTGCCGGATCGACCGCGCGTAACCGGACAGGCTGCACCGGCTTGGCTGTCGTACTCCCGTCGCATACCAGCGGTAGAAAGAGACTGTCGATCGATTTGCCGACCGCGGATGAACCGGCGGGAATTTTCGACAACCGAGGAAGCGGGGCTTTGGCTCCGCTTTTTTGTTGTCCGGTTATTTTGCGCGCCCGACACTTTTCAGTTTTTCGACATAAGAAAAACCCGTCGGACGAATCCGACGGGCACTGGAGAGGCAGATTCGGAAGCTCAGGCGGCGAGAACGGCCTTCGGCTCGACCAGCTCGTAACCGAGCGCTTCGGCCACCGCGCGATTCGTGATCTTGCCCTTGTGGACGTTCAGCCCGTTGCGCAGATGGTGGTCGTCTACCAGCGCCTTGAGGCCCTTGTCGGCGAGCTGCAGGCCATAATGCAGCGTCGCATTATTGAGCGCGTGGGCCGAGGTGACCGGCACCGCACCCGGCATGTTGGCGACGCAATAGTGGATGACGCCGTCGACCTCATAGGTCGGCTCGGCATGGGTGGTGGCGTGCGAGGTCTCGAAGCAGCCGCCCTGGTCGATGGCGACGTCGACCAGCACGGCGCCTTTCTTCATGCCCGACAGCATCTCGCGCGTCACCAGCTTGGGCGCTGCTGCCCCCGGGATCAGCACGGCGCCGACGACGATGTCAGCCGAAAAACATTCTTCTTCCAGCGCCTCGACGGTCGAGTAGCGGGTGTGGACGCGGCCGCCAAAGATGTCGTCGAGCTGACGCAGGCGCGGGATCGAGCGGTCAATGATGGTGACGTCGGCGCCAAGGCCGGCGGCCATCCGTGCAGCATGCAGGCCGACGACGCCGCCGCCGAGCACGGTTACCTTGCCGGGGAGCACGCCGGGCACGCCGCCAAGCAGCACGCCGCGGCCGCCATTGGCCTTTTGCAGCGCCGTTGCACCCGCCTGGATCGACAGGCGGCCGGCAACTTCCGACATCGGCGCCAAGAGCGGCAGACCGCCGCGCTCGTCGGTGACGGTCTCGTAGGCTATCGCGGTCACGCCGGAGGCCAGCAGGCCCTTGGTCTGCTCCGGATCCGGGGCAAGATGCAGATAGGTATAGAGGATCTGGCCGTCGCGGAGCTGAACCCATTCGTTGGGCTGCGGCTCCTTGACCTTCACGATCATGTCGGACTTGGCAAAAACGTCGGCTGCCGTCTTGGCGATCGTGGCGCCGGCGGCACGATACGCGTTGTCGTCGGCGCCCCAGCCGGGGCCCGGGCCGGGCGCGCGGCACCCGGGCTGGCGCAGCGCGCCATTTTTGCGGGCCGCACCCGGCGGCAGGCCGGCGCGGGATTGGTGGTTGTTGTTTTGCGGGGG
>NZ_JAMYRK010000110.1:0-10712 GCF_040321335.1 Mesorhizobium sp. M0437 | reverse complement strand
GCGCTACCGGGCCATCATAGCTGCGGTCTCTTCGATTGCGTGTATTTTGGCCGGGGGTGGGGGGCCGGTAACATCGCCCACCGACCAAAACGGCGGGCGCGGCCCCGGGGTCACAGCGGGGCGCCCTTCGTGTATCGGAACGCCCAGTGTTTCGGGGCGCACCGAAACGCGTCACACGCACGATGACGAGGACCAGATGACGGTGAAGCCCCTCTACCGACGTGTCTTGCTGAAAGCGTCGGGCGAAGCGTTGATGGGCGAGCAGCATTTCGGCATCGACGTATCGGTGGTCGACCGCATCGCCGCCGACATCGCCGAGGCCCGCGCATTGGGCATCGAAGTCGGTGTCGTCATAGGCGGCGGCAACATCTTCCGTGGCCTCGCGGTTGCGTCAAAAGGCGGAGACCGCGTCACCGGCGACCATATGGGCATGCTTGCCACGGTTATCAATTCGCTGGCGCTGCGCACCTCGCTCAACAAGATCGGCGTCGACGCCGTGGTGCTGTCGGCGATCGCCATGCCCGAGCTTTGCGAAAGTTTTTCGCAGCGTCAGGCGACCGCCTACATGAACCAGGGCAAGGTCGTCATCTTCGCCGGCGGCACCGGCAATCCGTTCTTCACCACCGATTCGGCTGCAGCCCTTCGCGCCGCCGAGATCGGCGCCGATGCTCTGTTCAAGGGCACCCAGGTCGATGGTGTCTATTCGGCTGATCCCAAGAAGGACCCGCATGCGACACGTTTCGAGCGGATCAGCCATGACGAAGTCATCAAACGCGGGCTTTCGATCATGGATACGGCGGCGATTGCACTTGCGCGCGAAAACAACATTCCGATAATCGTCTATTCGATCCACGAGAAGGGTGGCTTCGGCGATATCCTGAGGGGCGGCGGCCGTTGCACGGTTGTCGCAGACGATTGACCGGACCATGAACCCGAAAGGGACCGGTTGCGGATGAGGCTCGAACAGGGCCTAAGCAGTGAACCCGGGTTAACGGGTCGAGGAGACGATGATGAGTGGCGAGTACGACGATCTCAAACGGCGGATGGACGGGGCGATCGCCGCGTTCAAGCATGATCTGGCTTCGCTGCGCACCGGCCGCGCGTCGAGCAACCTGCTCGATGCCGTCCAGGTGCAGGCCTATGGCACCACCATGCCGATCAACCAGGTGGCAACAGTGTCGGTGCCGGAACCGCGCATGATTTCGGTTTCGGTCTGGGACAAGTCGATGGTCAGCGCAGTCGACCGCGCCATCCGTGAAGCCAATCTCGGCTTCAATCCTATCGTCGACGGTACCAATCTCAGGATTCCGCTGCCCGAGCTCAACGAACAGCGCCGCAAGGAGCTGGTCAAGATCTCGCACGGTTATGCCGAGAATGCCCGCGTCGCCGCACGCCACGTTCGCCGGGACGGCATGGACTTTCTGAAAAAGGCGGAAAAGGACGGCGACATCAGTGAGGACGACCATCGCAAACGGGCCGACCAGGTTCAGAAACTGACCGACGAGACAATCAGCACCATCGACCACCTGCTTTCCGACAAGGAAGCGGAAATCATGCAGGTCTAGGGTCTGGCCACGCCTGGCCCGGAAGCGAGAATATGGCAACGCCCGCGCATGTCGCGATCATCATGGACGGAAACGGACGCTGGGCCAAGGCGCGCGGCTTGCCGCGGCTGGCCGGTCACCGCGCCGGCGTCGAGGCGCTGCGCAAGACAGTGCGCGCCGCCCCCGGCCTCGGCATCTCCTTCCTGACCGTCTACGCTTTTTCGTCGGAAAACTGGTCACGGCCGAAATCCGAAGTCAGCGACCTCATGGGCCTGCTTAAGCTTTTCATCCGACGTGACCTCGCCGAGCTGCACCAGAGTGGGGTGCGGATCAGGGTCATCGGTGACAGGGCAGGCCTGCAGCCCGACATAAGGGGGCTGCTCGAGGAAGCCGAAACGCTCACTCTCAGCAACGAGGCGCTGACACTGGTCATTGCCTTCAATTACGGCGGGCGCGACGAGATCGTGCGCACCGCGCGCAAGCTCGCAGCGGCGGTGGCGCGCGGTGAGATCGAGAGCGAGGCGATCACGGCCGATTCCTTTGCCAGCTCGCTCGATACAGAGGGCATTCCAGACCCGGAACTTGTCATCCGCACCAGCGGCGAGCTTCGGCTGTCCAACTTCCTGTTATGGCAGGCAGCCTATAGCGAACTCGTTTTCCTGCCTTGCTACTGGCCCGACTTCAGTCGCGAGCACCTGTCCGATGCACTGCGCGATTTCGCCGGCCGCGAGCGCCGCTTCGGCGGACTTGCCGCCCAAGATGTCGCCTCAGGCTGAGGAATGAGCAACCTCCAACTCCGGGTCATTTCGGCCGTCGTGCTTGCCATCGTCACGCTTGCCCTGACCTGGCTCGGCGGACTGTCCTTCCGGTTGCTTTGCGCTGCCATGGCGGCGGTCATCTTCTACGAGTGGACGCGGATGAGCCGCCCCGTTGCCCCGGCAGGTGCTGGTGCTACGGCAGGTCTCGGCTTTCTGCCCGAGGCGCTGATCGTGATCTTTATTGGTGCCCTCGTCGCCGGCCTGCCTGCGTCTTTGCTGCTGCCGCTCGTCGCGGCTCTGGTTGCTGTCACTGCCGTCGCTTCTTCCATGCGCAGGGCAGGACCGTGGGAAGCATCCGGCCTTGCCTATGCGGCCGTGTCCGGCTTGTCGCTGGCCTTCTTGCGTGACGGCGACCATTCAGGGCTGCTGGCCATTCTGTTCCTATTCGCCGTGGTTTGGGCGACCGATATCTTTGCCTATTTCGTCGGCCGCTCCATCGGTGGTCCAAGGCTGGCGCCGTCGATCTCGCCGGGCAAGACGCGGAGCGGGGCGCTCGGTGGGGTGGTCGGCGGCGTAGTGGCCGGGCTGCTTCTGGCCGCCGTAGCCGGAACGGGCAACCTCGTCGTGCTTGGCGTGGTCGCACTGGTGCTTTCGATTGTCGCGCAGGCCGGCGACCTGTTCGAATCATGGGTCAAGCGACGCCACGGCCGTAAAGATTCCGGCACGCTGATACCCGGCCATGGCGGCATCATGGATCGGGTAGATGGGCTTGTCGCGGCGGCTTTCGCCCTATACGTCATCGGCTGGATTTCCGCGACCGCCGACCATCCGGCACAGGGTCTGTTTCCGGTTTGAACGGCATCGTCGGTGGGCCGGCGCGGGGCTGCGTCATGGATTCGCCTGGATTGATGTCACAGTCGCGGCGTGATCTGTGCCGTGGATGAATTTGAGGGCATGAATTGAACGAGATTTTTCACGCGGTTTTCAGCACAGAGGGCTTTGTCCTCGGCACGCTGGTGCCTTTCCTGTTCGTGCTGACCGTGGTCGTTTTTGTCCACGAAATGGGCCATTACCTCGTCGGGCGCTGGTGCGGTATCGGCGCAAAAGCCTTTTCGATCGGTTTCGGCCCAGAGATCATCGGCTTCAACGATAGCCGCGGCACGCGCTGGAAGCTTTGCGCCATACCGCTCGGGGGCTACGTCAAGTTCGTCGGCGACATGAACGCGACGTCGAGCCAGCCCAGCTCCGAGGAGATCGAGGCGCTGAGCGACGAGGAACGCAAGGTCGCCTTCCACACGCAGCCGATCTGGAAGCGGGCGGCGACCGTCGTGGCGGGGCCGCTGTTCAACTTCCTGCTGACGATCGCCGTCTTTGCCGTGCTGTTTTCCGTCCATGGCCGGCCCGTGCTGGAGCCGATGGTGGCTGAGGTCACTGTCGGCAGTCCGGCCGCCGCGGCCGGCATCATGCCCGGCGACCGATTCGTCAGCGTCGACGGCAGCAAGGTCGAGACCTTCGCCGACGTCCAGCGTCTGGTCTCTGGCCGCGCCGGCGACAGCATCACCTTCGTCATGCTACGCGCCGGCAAGGAAATCACCGTCACGGCGACGCCGCGCTTGATGGAACAACAAGACGCACTGGGCAACAAGGTCCAGGTGGCCGTGATCGGCGTCGTCAACAACAAGGAACTCGGCCAGCCACGGCTGATCACCTATAGTCCGGCCGGGGCGGTCGGGGCAGCGGTCCAGGAAACCGGACACGTCATCCAGCGTACCGGCCAGTTCCTGCAACGTTTCGTTGTCGGTCGCGAGGACAAGTGCCAGCTGGGCGGCCCCATCAAGATCGCCAAGATGTCGGGTCAGGCGGCAAAGCTCGGCTTTGAATGGCTCGTGCAGCTTGTTGCATTCCTGTCAGTCGGGATAGGGATTCTCAATCTTTTGCCGATTCCCCCCCTCGACGGAGGGCATCTTCTGTTCTACGGCGTGGAGGCTGTCATCCGGCGGCCGGTGTCCGAACGCATGATGGAAATGGCTTACCGAAGCGGCCTCATATTGGTGCTCGGGTTCATGGGCTTTGTTTTCTGGAACGATCTGTTTGGGTGCTGAAATCATGAAGGAATTTGGCTTCGGCACGAGCAATGTTGAGACGCCGTTTACCATGCGTGGGGATATGCGTGACGCGAAAGCCACGCCGCAGGGTTAAGTAAATACAAATTAACCAGAAGCCTTGCGTGTAGGGAAAATCCGGTTAATACGGTAGGGGAAATTACCGCACGTCCGGTTTTCTCGCCGTGGGGACTTCGAGAAAAGGTACAAAAGCCCGATGAAGGCAGCATCCAAGTTTCTGAGCGCCGCGTCCGCGGTGGCTATGTCCGCCGCTCTGGTTGTACCAGGCGCGCTCGCAGTGCAGTTCGTTGCCACATCGGCCGCCGAGGCGGCTGTCGTCTCCAGAGTCGAAGTCACCGGCAATCAGCGTGTCGACGCGGACACCATCCGCAATTACGTGACGATCAAGCCCGGCAAGGCGTTTTCCAGTTCGGATATCGACGATGCGGTCAAGGCGCTGTTTGGCACCGGGCTGTTTTCGGATGTGCAGATCAACCAGGTCGGATCGACGCTGGTCATCAAGGTGTCCGAATACCAGGTCGTCAACCAGGTGCTGTTCCAGGGCAACAAGAAGCTCAAGGACAACGCGCTTGAGGCCGCGGTGCAATTGAAGCCGCGCGGCACCTTCTCGCAACAGCAGCTCGATGCCGATGTCGAGGCGGTCAAGGCCGCATACCGGCGTATCGGCCGCGACGATGCCGCCGTGACCACCCAGATCATGGATCTCGGCGACAACCGGGTAAACGTGGTCTTCAACATCAACGAAGGCGGCCGCACCCAGATCGCAGCGATCAATTTCGTCGGCAACAGCGCCTATTCGAGCCGCCGGCTGTCGGACATCATCTCCACCAAGCGTTCGTCCTTCCTGTCGTTCGTGCTGCGCGACGACGTCTATGACGAGGACAAGCTGCGCGCCGACCAGGAGCTGCTGCGCCGCTTCTATTATAATCACGGCTATGCCGACTTCCAGGTCGTCTCGGCTGTCGGCGAACTCGACGACACCACCAACAAATACACCGTCACCATCACGGTACAGGAGGGCGAGCGTTATACGTTCGGGGATGTCAGCGTCGAAAGCACGATCCCCGAGGTCGACGCCAAGTCACTTGAATCGGTGGTCGAGACCCACAAGGGCGATGTCTACAACGCCAAGAACGTCGAGGACACGATCATCGCCTTGACCGAAAAGGTCGCTGGATCCGGCTATGCCTTCGCCCAGGTGACGCCGCGCGGCGACCGCAACTTCGAGAACCACACGATCTCGGTCGTCTATACGGTCGATCAGGGGACCAAGGCCTATATCGAGCGCATCGAGATTCGCGGCAACGATCGGACGCGCGACTACGTCATTCGCCGCGAGTTCGATGTCAGCGAAGGCGATGCTTTCAATCAGGTGCTCATCCAGCGCGCGAAGAGGCGGCTGGAAGCGCTCGATTATTTTGAAAAAGTCGAAATTTCCACCGTTCCGGGTTCTGAGCCGGACCAGGTTGTGCTGGTGGTAGATGTGGTCGAGAAATCGACCGGTGAGTTCACGGTCGGCGCCGGTTATTCGAGCGGCGGTGAAACGTCAGGTCCGTCCGTCGAAGGTTCCGTCAGTGAGCGCAACTTCCTCGGTCGCGGCCAATTCATCAAGGTGGCGGCGGGCGGTGGCAAGAACTCGCGCGACTACAGCTTCTCTTTCACCGAACCCTATTTCCTCGGCCGCCGGATCGCGGCCGGCTTCGACATCTACAAGCAGAGCCGAAACTACGACCATTACGACAGCGACACGACAGGCGCGACCGTCCGCTTCGGTCTGCCGATCACCGACAACATCTCAACGCAGCTGGCTTATAATATTGCGCAAGAGAAGTACGAGTTCGACGAGGGCTGCGTTCCCGTTATCAATGGTGGCACCTGCGACGTCTCCCAGGCGATCGTAAACGGCGTTGAAGAGAGCCCATGGCTCAAGTCCTCGGTCAGCCTCGGCCTGATCTACAATACCATCGACGACATGAAGAACCCGCATGACGGCATTTATGCCAATGTCGGCACCGAAGTGGCCGGCGTCGGCGGCGATGCCAAGTTCATCAAGGTCACGGCGCGCGGCAGCATTTATCAGACGCTGTCCGAACAATTGGACCTGGTGGGCCTCATTTCGGGCGGCGCCGGCCATGTCCAAGGCTATGGCAACGGCGATCTGCGCGTCTTCGACCATTTCCAGAGCAGCGACCGTATGATCCGCGGTTTCGAATACGGCGGCATCGGCCCGGTTGCTTCGGACAACAGCAATGACCATCTCGGCGGCACCACCTACTTCAATGCCTCGGCGGAAGCGCAGTTCCCGCTGCCGGTCATCCCCGAAAGCTTCGGTTTGCGTGGCGCTGTGTTCGCCGATGCGGCAACGCTCTACGGCAGCAAAATCGCAAGTGGCCTTGTCAATTCTTCGACAACCGGCATGGAATGGCGCGCTTCCGTCGGTGTCGGTTTGATGTGGGCATCGCCTTTCGGCCCGATCCGCATCGACTATGCGATCCCGGTCAAGAAGGAAAAGACCGACGACGTGCAGGAATTCAACTTCGGCATATCGACCCGCTTCTGATGTGCGGGCAATGATGCTTCCGGCTCGTTTGGATCCGGATGGCAGTGATCCGACACTACAGCGCAGCGCGTCCTATCGGACGCGCAAAGGACGTTGTAGCATTTTGATTTGCGCATGATCCTTTCCGAGGGTCGATTTCCGATTTCGGGGTCATGCGCTAGCTGGATATTGCTTCTGGAATGACCGATCCGGTGTTCTTCGCGCCCTCACGCCGGTATACGGCCGGCGAAGTCGCGAATCTGACCGGCTCGACGCTTGTTGATTCCGGTCTCTTCGATGTATCGATCGAGGCTCTGGCGCCCGCCAACGAAGGCGGCGAGAACGCCCTTGTCTTCGTCGATGGCAGGCGCAATTTCGCCCTGATGCAGTCACTGCGGGCGGCGGCGGTTCTCTGCCCTGCCGAATTTGCCGGCAAGGCGCCGGCGGGCATCGCGGTGCTGGTGCATCCGCGCCCGCAGCAGGCCTTCGCAATGGTCGGGCGTCTGCTTTTTCCGGCGGCTGCAACGCCTGGACCGATGACCGGCGAAACCGGTATCTCGCCGCACGCCCATATCGATGCGACCGCCCATGTCGAGGCCGGCGCGATCATCGAAGCGGGTGCGATCATCGGACCTCGCGCTGCCATCGGCAGCGGGACCGTCATTGCCCCGCATGCGGTCATCGGTCCGTCCTCGCAGATTGGCCGCGACGGCTATGTCGGTCCAGGTGCCAGCGTGCAATATGCGTTGATTGGCAATCGCGTCATCATCCATGGCGGTGCCAGGATCGGCCAGGATGGCTTCGGTTTCGTGGCCGGCGCCAAGGGTCCGGAGCGGGTTCCGCAGATCGGCCGCGTCATCATCCAGGACGACGTCGAGATCGGGTCGAATACGACCGTCGATCGCGGCGCCATGTCCGACACGATCATCGGCCAGGGCACCAAGATCGACAATCTGGTGCAGATCGCGCACAACGTTCGCATCGGCCGCAATTGCATTATAGCCGGGCTTTCGGGTATTTCCGGTTCCGTGACGGTAGGCGACAACGTCACCATGGGTGGCGGTGTCGGCCTTGCGGATCATTTGACCATCGGGTCCGGGGCCAAGCTTGCGGCAAGAAGCGGGTTTATGAGCAATGTGCCTGCCGGTGAGATTTGGGGAGGATATCCGGCGCAGCCGATGGCGGAAGCCATGCGCGAGATAGCGGCCTTGCGCAGACTTGCACGGACGCGCAAACAGGGTGAGGGGGGAAATGGCTGACATCGCAGCGGCGACGCTCGAAGCGGTTGACATAATGCGGCTGATGAAGCTCCTGCCGCACCGCTATCCGTTCTTGATGATCGACCGTATTGTCGACATAGATGGCGACGAATCCGCCGTCGGCATCAAGAACGTCACCATAAACGAGCCGCATTTCCAAGGTCATTTCCCCGACCAGCCGGTCATGCCCGGCGTGCTGATCATCGAGGCGATGGCGCAGACGGCCGGCGCCATCTGCATCCGCAGCCTTGGTACGGAAAAGCCGTCGCTGGTTTATTTCCTGACCATCGACAATGCCAAGTTCCGCAAGCCGGTCGTTCCAGGCGACCAGCTGAAAATTCATGTGAAGAAAATCAAGAAACGCGGCAATCTTCTCAAATTCGCTTGCGAGGCCCTCGTCGATGGCGCCAAGGCGGCGGAAGCCGAGATCTCGGCGATGATGGTCGCAAGCGGCTGACAAACGAATGCTAATGAAAATCCAGACAGTCATCCATCCATCCTCGGTCATCGAGGCAGGCGCCCAAATCGGCGAAGGCGCCCGCATCGGGCCCTTCTGTCACGTCGGCCCCGACGCCGTGATCGGCGACCGCGTCGAACTGGTCAGCCATGTCTCGGTGATTGGCGCGACCACCATCGGTGCATCGACCAAGGTCTATCCGATGGCGATACTGGGCGGGCCGCCGCAGAACACCAAGCACAAGGGCGGCCGTACCACGCTGGTGATCGGCGAGAACTGCACGATCCGCGAAGGTGTCACCATGCATGTCGGCACCGATTCCAGCCGCGGCGAGACGACGATCGGCGACAACGGCAATTTCCTTGCCTATGCCCATATTGCCCATGACTGCGTGGTCGGCAAGAACGCCACCTTCGCCAATCAAGCGACGTTAGGCGGGCATTGCGAAGTCGGTGACAATGTCTACATCGGCGGCCTTACCGCAGTTCATCAGTTTGTCCGCATCGGCGATAACGCCTTTCTCGGCGGTTGCTCGGCGATCGTCGGCGACGTCATTCCTTACGCCATCGCCGTTGGCAACCGTGCCAGCCTTCGCGGCCTCAACATCATTGGCCTGAAGCGCGCCGGCCTGCCGCGTACGGAGATCCACTTGCTGCGCAAAGCCTACAAGACGATCTTCGATCGCTCCCGGACCGTCGGCGAAAACATCGAATTTGCCAAGGCGGAATTCGCCTCGTCGCCGACTGCCATGAAGATCGTCGACTTCATCGCCGGTCGCGGCAAGCGGCACTACGCCGTGCCGTCCCTCAAGGGTAGCGACGGCGACGATACCGATGATGAAGACTGAGGGCAGATGACGAAGATTGAGGCTGCCGGAAAAGGCCTTGATCTCGCGCCAGATGCCAAGGTCGGCATCATCGCCGGCGGCGGCAGTCTCCCGGTCGAAATTGCCCGAGCGCTCGCCCGGCAAGGCAAATTGCCCTTCGTCGTGATGGCGGCCGGCGAGGTCGATCGCATAGCCGATTTCGAGCCCTATGAGCAGGCAACCTTGAGGCTGGAAGACGTCGGCTCGCTGCTGCCGATCCTTAAGCGGCACCACGTCACGCATCTCGTAACCGCGGGTCATATCACGCGCCGCCCCAGGCTGAGCGCCATGCGCCTCAATTTGGGCCTGCTCGCGTGGCTACCCAGCCTCTTCGTCGGTGTAACCCGGGGGGACGATACGGTGCTGAAACTGTTCGTGCGCAGGATCGAGCGCAGCGGCATCAAGGTCGTCGGCGCTCACGAGATCGTGCCGGAGCTGGTCGCCGCCGAAGGCCTGCTGACCAAGGCGGCGCCACGCAAATCCGACTGGCGTGACATCGAGGCGGCGCACGCGGCGGCAAAAGCCATCGGCGCGCTGGATATCGGCCAAGCGGCTGTTGCGGTCGGCGGCCGCGCCATTGCGTTGGAAGGCGTCGAAGGCACCGACGGGCTGCTCGAGCGGACAAGGGAGTTGCGCGGGCACGGCAGGCTGGCCGGCGGGAGCCGCGGTGTTCTGGTCAAATGCGCCAAGCCCGGTCAGGAACTGCGTGCCGATCTGCCCTCCATCGGCCCGCTGACAGTCGAGGCCGCGCATGCCGCCGGACTGGCCGGCATTGCCGTCGAAGCCGGTCGCTCGCTAGTGCTCGAAGGTCCCGCCACCATCGGACGTGCCAATACGCTCGGCCTGTTCGTGATCGGCCTGCCTGCTGCGGAGCCGGCGCATGGCGAATGAGCGGCCGTTGAAGATAGCCATCGTCGCCGGCGAGGAGTCCGGCGACCTGCTTGGCGCCGACCTTGTGCAGGCGCTCAAGCGCATGACCGGGCGCGAAGTTCGGCTTGTCGGCATCGGCGGCCGCCATTTGCAGGCGCTCGGCCTGGCGCCATTGTTCGACGGCAGCGAGATCGCACTGATGGGGCTTAGCGCCATCCTGCGCGACCTGCCGCGCCTGAAACGGCGGATCGGCCCGACGGCAAACGCGATTGCCGGTGAAAAGCGGGATTGCCTTAT
>NZ_JAMYRK010000109.1:0-11104 GCF_040321335.1 Mesorhizobium sp. M0437 | reverse complement strand
GTTCCCATCAGCCATCGCATCAAGAAATGCGCCTGGAACGACGACTATCTCATCAATGCCATCACTCATATGCGATAGCCCTGCCCTCGAGGGGGGAGATTCGCCAGCCTGTTCACTGTTATCAAACCTTCATCGTTTCGAAATGTGCCTGAAACATTGAAGCTGGAGCTTGGCGGCTACGTTCAACGCCATCCAGGAGACAGCCATGAACAAGATTTCGATGACGCGGCGCGCTTTCGTCACGTCGGCCAGCGCCGTTGGCCTGGTCGGCGCCTCGGGCCTCGCCCTCCCCTATTACTCGCGCGCCAATCAGCGCCCGGCTTTCACCCATGGCATCCAGTCCGGCGACGTCGACGCCACCAGCGGCATGGTCTGGACACGCACCGACCGGCCGTCGCGCGTCATGTTCGAGGTGTCGCCGACCGAAAGCTTCACCAATGCCGTCCGCCTCGCGCCGCTCGATACCTCGCCGGCCAGCGATTATACGGTGAAGCGGCTGCTTACCGATCTCGCCTCCGACCAGGACATCTTCTACCGCATGGTCGCGGCCGATCTTGCCGACATCAACGCCGTTTCCGAGCCGGTCGTCGGCCGCTTCCGCACGGCACCTGCCTCGAAGCGCGACATTCGCTTTGCCTGGTCGGGCGACACCGCCGGCCAAGGTTGGGGCATCGACGAGACCGGCATGAAGACCTACGCCACCATTGCCAAGCACACGCCCGACTTCTTCCTGCATTCGGGCGATACGATCTATGCCGATGGTGCGATGAAGGACGAGGTCGACCTGCCCAACGGCGGCAAGTGGAAAAACAAAGTGCTGATCGACGAGAAGCGCAAGGTTGCCGAGACGCTGGACGAATACCGGGCGCAGTGGAAATACAACATGATGGACAGGCATGTGCTGGCGCTCAGCGCCATCTGTCCGACCTTCTATCAGTGGGATGACCACGAGGTGCTGAACAACTGGTCGGACTCGAAGGACCTGAGCGCCGACGATCGCTACACTGAAAAATCCATCCATGTGCTGGCGGCACGTGCGGCGCGCGCCTTCCACGAAATGACGACGATCCGTTACGAGCCGTCGGAGCCCGGCCGCGTCTACCGCAAGATCGCCTATGGTCCGCTGCTCGACGTGTTCTTCCTCGACATGCGTTCCTACCGCGGCCCCAACGGTCCGGATATGCAGGAGACGATGACGCCGCAATCGCGCATCCTCGGTGAACAGCAGATCAAGTGGCTGAAGCGTGAACTGGCGAATTCCAACGCAACCTGGAAAATCATCGCCGCCGACATGCCGCTCGGCCTCGTCGTCTGGAACGACGGCACCAAGAAGGTAGGGGCCGAGGCGGTCAGCAATGGCGACAATGGCCCGGCCAAAGGGCGTGAGCTGGAAATTGCCGACCTTCTTCGCTATATAAAGAATGCGGGTATCAGCAACACTGTCTGGCTCACCGCAGACGTGCATTACACAGCCGCGCATTACTACAATCCGGACAAGGCGCAGTTCCAGGACTTCGATCCGTTTTGGGAATTCGTTTCGGGTCCGATCCATTCCGGGACGTTCGGGCCTAATGGTTTCGATATGACATTCGGCCCGGAGCTGAAGTTCATAAAGGCACCAACTGCCGAACAGGGTCAAAACCTGGCGCCTTCGGCCGGCCTGCAGTTCTTCGGGCTCGTCGAGATCGATGGCGCCACCGAACAGTTGACGGTGCGGCTGATGGATCGCGACGACAGCGAACTCTACAAGGTCACGCTCGATCCGGTGCGGTCGGCGTGAGCGACGGCGCCACTACACTCGGGCCAGCCCGAGGGTAGGAACGTATATCAATCGGGATAGCAGACGACGGGAATGTTGGGCCAGACGGCGCTGTCGCATCCGGCATTTTGCTGCCGCTGCTTGAAGGCGGCGCTGACCGGCCCGGTCACCACCGGATCGACGCCATCGGGAGCATCGGCAAAAAGCTGCTCCGCCGACGGCTTGTCGGACGGCAAAGCAGACCGCGTCTCCTTGAACGACGCCGCCGATTGCGCCGCGCCGGCCGCGAGGAGGACGGCGAGCGCGGTACATGCCAAAATCGGCCGGAGTTTGATGCCTATCTCGATCATGAAATTCGAACTGTCCGGACCATGAAAGGTTCCGCCTTGGTTAATAATTCCACTTCACACCAAGACATTTAAGATTTGGTGACTTTATTTGGTGGCTCGCCTCCTCTTTCGCAATTGCGAAAAACCCTGTATGAGCCGCCCAACCGAAAGAGGCAGCGCCTTTTGGCCTGCTGCCTGCAACGCTCCCGAGACCAAAACATGAAAATCCGCAATATCGCGATCATCGCGCACGTCGACCATGGAAAAACCACCCTCGTCGACCAGCTTCTGAAACAGTCCGGCTCGTTCCGCGACAACCAGCGCGTCGCCGAGCGCGCCATGGATTCGAACGACCTCGAAAAGGAACGCGGCATCACCATCCTGGCCAAGGCGACCTCGGTCGACTGGAAGGACACCCGCATCAACATCGTCGACACGCCCGGCCACGCCGACTTCGGCGGCGAGGTCGAGCGCATTCTGTCGATGGTGGATTCGGCCATCGTGCTGGTCGACGCCGCCGAGGGGCCGATGCCGCAGACCAAATTCGTGGTCGGCAAGGCACTCAAGGTTGGACTGAAGCCGATCGTCGTCATCAACAAGATCGACCGGCCAGATGCCCGCCACGTCGAAGTGGTCAACGAGGTGTTCGATCTTTTTGCAGCACTTGACGCTACCGACGAGCAGCTCGACTTCCCTATCCTTTACGGTTCAGGCCGCGACGGCTGGGTCTCGGAAAACCCCGAAGGTCCGAAGGACCAGGCTCTGGCGCCGCTGTTCGACCTCGTCATCAAGCACGTGCCGGCCCCGACCGTTCATCCCGGCCCATTCCGCATGATCGGCACCATCCTGGAAGCCAATCCTTTCCTCGGCCGCATCATCACCGGCCGTATCGAATCCGGCACGCTGAAATCCAACCAGGCGGTCAAGGTGCTGCACCATGACGGCACCCAGGTCGAAACCGGCCGAATCTCGAAAATCCTTGCTTTCCGCGGGCTCGAGCGCCAGCCCATTGACGAGGCGCAGGCGGGCGACATCGTCGCCATCGCCGGCCTGTCGAAAGGCACTGTCGCCGACACCTTCTGCGACCTGTCGGTGACCGAGCCGCTGCACGCGCAGCCGATCGATCCGCCGACTGTGACGATGTCTTTCCTCGTCAACGATTCGCCGCTGGCCGGTACCGAAGGCGACAAGGTGACCAGCCGCGTCATCCGCGACCGCCTGCTGCGCGAGGCCGAAGGCAATGTCGCGCTGAAGATCGAGGAATCACCTGACAAGGATTCGTTCTTCGTTTCCGGCCGCGGCGAATTGCAGCTGGCCGTGCTGATCGAGACGATGCGCCGCGAAGGTTTTGAGATCGCCGTGTCGCGGCCGCGCGTCGTCATGCAGAAGGGCGATAGCGGCGAATTGCTGGAGCCGGTCGAGGAAGTCGTCATCGACGTCGACGAGGAGCATGCCGGCGTCGTCGTGCAGAAGATGTCGGAGCGCAAGGCCGAGATGGTCGAGCTTCGCCCTTCGGGCGGCAATCGCCAGCGCATCGTCTTCCACGCGCCGACGCGCGGGTTGATCGGCTACCAGTCGGAACTGTTGACCGACACGCGCGGCACCGCTGTGATGAACCGGCTGTTCCATGCCTATGAACCTTACAAGGGTGAGCTGCCGGGCCGTACCAACGGCGTGCTGATCTCCAACGAACAGGGTGAATCGGTGGCGTACGCCATGTGGAACCTGGAAGACCGTGGCCCGATGGTCATCGACCCGGGCGTCAAGGTCTATCAGGGCATGATCATCGGCATCCATTCCAGGGACAACGACCTCGAAGTCAACGTGCTCAAGGGCAAGAAGCTGACCAACATCCGCGCCGCCGGCAAGGACGAGGCGGTAAAGCTGACACCGCCGATCCGCATGACGCTGGAACGCGCGCTGGCCTGGATCCAGGACGACGAGCTGGTCGAAGTGACGCCGAAGACCATCCGCCTGCGCAAGCTCTATCTCGATCCGAATGAGCGCAAGCGTTTTGAGAAGTCGGCGAAAGTGGTCGGCGCGGCGTAAAGGGCAATACCGCGCAATGAGCGGTAAACTCGTCACGGCTGTCATATACGACAATCGACCCGAGGCCGAAGTTTGCGTGTCGATGCTCGACGCGTATGGAATTTATGCTCTCGCGAATTATCTTCTCGACACGGGCAGGCTTGGCTTGATCCATGTGCAAGTCGCCGACTGCGATCTCGATGCGGCCAAGGGTTTGATTGGCTCGGCCTCCAAAGAGGGCAACTGACCCCTGGCCGTACGGATTCCCTGCCGTTGCCTCATTCACCTGCAGCCGAAATGATTTTGTCCCGGTCTGGTTCGCCAGACAGGTGGATCTGGATCGCCGTTCCCGCCCGCGCTGGCTTGCGCAAGGCTTTGGCTCCGTCCGGACCAACCACCAGCAATCGTTTCTCTTCCCAAACCTGAAGCCGCGATCGCGAGACACCGAGTTCGTTGGCGAGCAACCGGTCGAGCCGCAGCGCTGTCGGCATTTCGAGCCAGAGCCGAAGTTCGAGCGCGCTGGTATTTTCCGGTCTATCCCCGAGCGCCTGCTTATGAACGACGGCTTCGGGAAACTCCTCGACGCGCCCGATACTGCTTCGCAATGCGGCAACATCGAAGGCATGGCGCCGCGCCAGGACCGGATCGTTGCTTTCGAGCGCCTGCAATATTGTCGGTTCGATATCGCGGCGGCTGCAGCGCTCCAGAATGCCGAAATTCCAGGAATTGTCGCAGTCGATGCAGCGGTAGATCAACCAGGCGTCAATGCGCTTGCCGTTGGCATTGACCCGGAATTTGCCGCTGCAGCGATAGGCTTTCAGGCCGCCGCAGCGATTGCAGTTGAGGTGAGGTCGAGGTGCGGTCTTGGGTGTGATCGTCCAGCGGATACGCAGTATCGAAGGCATGCCGAAAAGCCCTTCCCGTCGGGAAGTTCGTCAGATCGGCGATATCGAGAACCCATGCGGGCACGGCGTGGCGAGAGACTGCGGCAGTTGGAAATCAGGTGTCGCGGGTGGTTATGCGCGACAGCGGTTCAGCAGTGCCAAACCGGTCTCGAACCGCCACCCGAGGAACACATGATGTGAAAATAGGCATCGCGACTGCGACGCCCTGCTCTGTGTTGGGGGAGTTGACGAGACCGGCGGTTACGAAGGCAAAGTGAAGCTCGAAATGATGTCGGGACGACATTTCTAGCCGCGAGGTGCCTGGCCGACAAGCCTTCTTTCGGTGGACGCTACTGTCGTCGGACCAGTTGGGTTATCTTGAACGACCCAAACATTTCAAACGGGATCCGCGTCATGCATTTCACATCGCTTCTGATTTTTGCCGGCGCCCTGCTTGTTGCCGCCGGCTCGCCCGGCCCATCGATCGCCGCTCTTGTGGCGCGGGTCATCGCAAAAGGGTTTCGCGACGTGTTCCCGTTCCTGCTTGCGATGTGGATCGGCGAAGCGATCTGGCTGTCGCTGGCGGTGTTTGGCCTCGCCGTGGTGGCGCAGACGTTCCACTTTGCCTTTGTCGTCGTGAAGTGGGTCGGCGTCGCCTATCTCGGCTGGCTTGCCTGGAAGATGTGGACGGCACCGGTCGAGGCCAAGGAAGGCGCGCTGCCGCGCGAAGATTCGCCCGTCAGACTGTTCTTTGCCGGCATGGCGGTGACACTCGGCAACCCCAAGATCATGATGTTCTATCTGGCGCTGCTGCCGACCATCATCGACCTCGGTTCGGTCAGCATGGTGGGCTGGATCGAATTGACGGCGACCATGGCAGTGGTCCTGGTCGCCATCGATTTGACATGGGTGCTCGCCGCATCGCAGGCGCGCAAGCTCTTGAGGAGCAAGCGGGCGATGAAAATCGCCAACCGCATCAGCGCCGGTACCATGGCCGGCGCTGCGGCGGCGATCGCCGCGCGGTCTTGAGCCGGCGTCAACCCATTTCGATTATCGGTGCGATCTCGACGCTGAAACCCGGGTCCGTCAAGATAGGACAATCTTTGGCTTTGCCGACGGCATCGTCGATGTCCTTTGCTTCGATGATGGTGTAACCGGCGGTCGGATTGCTGCCGCCATTGTTCTCGACCTTGCCGCCAGGCAGCAGGGTCTTCGACATGCCGACTGGATTGCCACCGTCGACCACCGCTGAACCAAGCTTGCCGTACCAGCCGTTCCAGGCATCCATCGCTGCCTTCCGTTCGGCCTCCTCGGTCGGCATCTTGCCCGAGCCGTGATAGACGTAGAGAAATTTCGCCATGTTCTCCTCCTCTGATCGGCGGCATCGAACCGGCATGCGGTCATGCCGCATGCCGATCATCGGACCAAACCGGCAAACAAGCAACGAGAATGCGAAGTAGCTAATATAATATGCCGTTGGCTCGCAACGGCGGTGCCCTATCGCGCCATCGCATGGTATTCATCGTTCGGCCGCATATCGATTGCCGATGCCAGCCGGTTCGACATGTTGAAGAACGCCGCGGTCGAGGCGACGTCCCAGATGTCGCGGTCGGAAAAGCCGACTTGCCGCAACGCCGCCCGGTCCGCTTCGACGATCTTTGCCGGCTGCCCGGTCAGCTTCACCGCGAATTCGAGCATGGCGCGTTGCCTGTCCGACAGCTTGGCGGCGCGAAAATTCATCACCATCATCTCGCCGAAGGCTGGGTCGCCGGAAAGCTGGCGCACCGCCGCGCCATGCGCGGCCAGGCAATAGTAGCAATGGTTGACCGATGAGACGGCCACCGCGATCATCTCGCGCTCGAGTTTCGACAGGCCGGATTCACCCAGCATCAAATCATTGTACATGTCGGTGAAAGCGCGCAGCTTCTTCTCGTCGAAGGCATAGGCGAGCAGCACGTTGGGAACGAGGCCGAGCTTCTCCCGGCACTTGGTGAAATAGGCCTTGGTCGCGTCGCTCAGCTCCGCCGGTGCCAGGTCAAGCGCGGTGATTTTGTCCGTCATGGCGGATCTCTCCTCTTTTTCGCCAGGCTGCCGGTGAATTCCGACATTTCGTCGCAAGCCGTCAAACCTTTGTCGCCAAATACCCGTCATCTGTTAGCATAGCCGCAAAAACATGTGACGGGAGGGACTCATGGCCAGCGTAAAGTCAGCGAGCCGGTTGAAAAAAGCCGGCCTGACGAGGGGTGAAGCCGCGGGTGGTGAAAAGCCCGGCAGGCTTGCCGACTACCTGCTGGCCCGAGCTCCGGCCGAAGATGTCGCCGCCTACGACGTCATCGATCTCGAACGCGCTGCCGAACTCGCCGGCCGCGCAGTGGCCAGGCACAAGAAGGACGACTGCGTCGTTGCCATAGACGTCGATTCCGGTGTCGTCCGCCAGGGCCGGCCGATGACGGTGATCACTGTCGTCAACGACAACATGCCGTTCCTGTTCGATTCCGTCCTCGGCGAGATTACAGAAAGCGCCGGCGAGCCGCTGCTGGTTACCCATCCAGTCATAGTCGTCAGGCACGGCAAGAACGGCGTCGAGGAAATCCTCGGCGATGGCGGTTATGCCAAGGGCGACCACAGCCATGACCGACTGAGCGTCATCCATGTCCATATCGGCCGCCTTTCGGCCGAGCAGGCCGAAGGCCTGGCCGCACGCCTGACGAAACTGCTCGGCCAGGTGCGAGCCGCCGTCACCGACTGGAAGCCGATGCTTGCCCGCCTCGACCAGGCGATCTCGGAATTCCGCTACTCGCCAGTGCCGCTCGACAAGGCCCATGTCACCGAGGCGATCGCCTTCCTCGAATGGCTGCGCGACGACAACTTCACCTTTCTCGGCATGCGCGAATTCAACTATACCGGCGGCGAGACGAGCGGCATGCTCGAGCGCGCCGAAAAGCCCGGCCTCGGCATCCTTTCCGATCCCGACGTGCTGGTGCTCAGACGCGGCACCGAAGCGGTGAGCACGACGCCGGAAATCCGCGCCTTCCTGCATGGGCCGGAACCGCTGATCGTCACCAAGGCCAACGCCAAGTCGTCGGTGCACCGCCGCATCTACCTCGACTACATCGGCGTCAAGACCTACACCGGCAAAGGCGTGCTTTCAGGCGAGCTCCGTATCGTCGGCCTGTTCACCTCGACTGCCTATACGCGCTCGGTGATGAAAATCCCCTATCTGCGCTCGAAGGCGGAAACCGTCATCGCCAAATCCGGCTTCAATCCAAGCGACCATTCCGGCAAGGCATTGATCAACGTGCTGGAGAGCTATCCGCGCGACGAGCTGTTCCAGGTTCCGGTGCCGATCCTGCGCAAGCATGCCGAAGCCATACTGGGCTTGATCGAGCGGCCGCGCGTCAGGGCATTGGTGCGTGTCGACCAGTTCGACCGCTTCGTCTCCGTGCTCGTCTTCGTGCCGCGCGACCGCTACGACAGCGTCGTGCGCGAGAAGATCGGCACCTATCTGAAGACCGTCTTCGAAGGCCGGCTGTCCGCCTATTACCCGGCCTTCCCGGAAGGCGGGCTGGCGCGCGTCCATTTCATCATCGGCCGCTCCGGCGGCAAGACGCCGAAGGTCGAGCAGGCAACGATCGAGGCGGCGATCCGCGACATCGTACGGACTTGGGACGATGCCCTGCGCGAGACCGCGACCGAGACCGGCGCCGATGCGAGACTCACGGCCATCGCCTCGCGTTTTTCGGAAAGCTATCGCGACAGTTTTCGGCCGGGCGTGGCGCTGGCCGATGCCGGGCGCATCGCCAAGCTCGATGCGTCAAATCCGATCGCCATCGACTATTACCGTCACGCCGACCAGAAGCCGCATCAGGCGGCACTGAAGATCTATCACCATGGCAGCCCGGTGGCGCTGTCGCGGCGCGTGCCCGTGCTGGAAAACATTGGTTTCCGCGTCATCAGCGAGCGCACTTTCGAGGTCGGCGACAATCAATCCGGCACGATCAATAGTGATCAGCCCGGCATGGTCTTCATCCACGACATGGAACTCGAGAACAGCTACGGCAGGCCGATCGACCTCGGCAATGGCGGCGCGCTGTTCGAGGATGCGTTCCTTTCCGTCTGGCGCGGTGATGTCGACAATGACGGCTATAACGGCCTTGCCCAGACCGCCGGCCTGTGGTCGGGCGAGATCACCGTCCTGCGCGCCTATGGCCGCTATCTCCAGCAGGCCGGCATCCCGCAGAGCCAGGATTTCATCGCCGCCGCGCTCAACCGTTATCCCGAGATCGCCCGCGGCCTGCATGCGCTGTTTGTCGCCCGCCTCGGCGCGACGGCCGAGACGGAAGGCGTCGTTCAGGCCAAACATCTGAAAGCCAAGATCACGGATGCGCTGGAAGACGTTCCCAACATTGACGACGACACCATCATCCGCCGTTATCTGAACCTGATCGAAGCCTCGCTGCGCACCAATCATTTCGTTGCCGATACGAAACAGAAAGGCCAATCGCTGGCGATCAAGCTCGATTCGCAATCGGTCGACGGGCTGCCGGCGCCGCGGCCATGGCGGGAGATCTTCGTCTACGGCTCCGAGGTCGAGGGTGTGCATCTGCGCTTCGGCCCGGTCGCGCGCGGCGGCCTGCGCTGGTCGGACCGTGCGCAGGACTATCGCACCGAGGTGCTCGGCCTGGTCAAGGCACAGCAGGTCAAGAATGCGGTGATCGTGCCGGTTGGCGCCAAGGGCGGCTTCTACCCGAAAAAGCTGCCGATGAGCGCCGGGCGCGACGCAATTTTCGAGGCCGGCACGGCCGCCTACAAGAATTACGTTTCCAGCCTGTTGTCGATCACCGACAATATCGGGCTGGATGGCGTCATCCCGCCAGCCGGCGTCGTGCGGCGCGATCAGGATGATCCGTATTTCGTCGTCGCCGCGGACAAGGGCACGGCGACCTTCTCGGACATCGCCAACGCCATCAGCGAAAGGCACGGCTTCTGGCTCGACGACGCTTTCGCCAGCGGCGGTTCGGCCGGCTACGACCACAAGAAGATGGGCATCACCGCCAAGGGCGCCTGGGAAGCGGTCAAGCGGCATTTCCGCGAGATGAACCGCGACATCCAAACCACGCCGTTCACCGTCGTCGGCGTTGGCGACATGTCGGGCGACGTGTTCGGCAACGGCATGCTGCTGTCGGAGCAGACCCGGCTGATCGCCGCCTTCGATCATCGCGACATCTTCATCGATCCCGATCCCGACATGGCCGCTTCGATGGCCGAGCGCCGGCGTATGTTCGCTCTCGCCCGCTCAAGCTGGCAGGATTACGACAAGACGAAGCTGTCCGAAGGCGGCATCATCGTCTCGCGCAGCCAGAAGTCGATCACCTTGCCGGCTGCCGCGGCTGCAGCTATCGGCCTCGGCAAGACAACGGCCACGCCGGTCGAGATCATGAGTGCCATCCTCAAGGCGCCGGCAGATCTTTTGTGGTTCGGCGGCATCGGCACCTATGTCAGGGCATCGGGCGAGACCAACCAGGACGTCGGCGACCGTGCCAATGACGCGATCCGCATCACCGCGCTCGACCTGCGTGCCAAGGTCATCGGTGAAGGCGCCAATCTCGGCGTCACACAGCGGGCGCGCATCGAATTCGGATTGAATGGCGGCCGCTGCAACTCAGATGCGATCGACAATTCGGGCGGCGTGAACTGCTCAGACGTCGAGGTCAACATCAAGATCGCGCTGGCTTCCGCCATGCGGAAGGGATCGCTGACGCGGCCGTCGCGCAACAAATTGCTGGCCGAGATGACCGACGAGGTCAGCGCCCTGGTGCTGTCCAACAATTACCAGCAGACGCTGGCGCTGTCCCTTGCTCGCAAGCGCGGCCTTGCCGACATTGCCCATCAGAGCCGCTTCATGGAGGCGCTCGAGGCGCGCGGGCTGCTCGACCGTGCCGTCGAGACGCTGCCGTCGCCGGCGGCGCGTGGCCAGCACGCAACCCCCCCCCCCCCCCCCGCCCCCGCCGCGGCGTGCGTACTTACCATCATCCCCGGCGTCCCGGGCGCCGCGCGCGGGGGGGCGCCGGCGCGCGCCGCCCCGCCGGCGCTCTCCTAAACTA